>JANMBA010000419.1:0-18195 GCA_031360105.1 Novosphingobium sp. | reverse complement strand
ACGATATTGGCACCGTTGTCATTCTCGGCGCGCATCTGGGAGATTTGTTCCTCGAGCGTCAGTTCCTTGGCGATCGATTGCAGCGCGGCATAAGTGCAGGGCAGCCCGGTTTCGCGGCTCAATTGCCCCATCCAGCCAAATTCGTCCCATTCGCGGCGCATGTCACTGGCCATTTCGAACACCCCGTGGCCGACCCGGCCCATCGCCCGGCCGATCCCGATCAGCTCTTCCTTGGTGGCGGTGGTGCCGGGCACCACTTCCCCATCAATCGAGCGGTGCAGCACCGTGCGGCTGGTCGAGAAGCCCAAGGCACCCGCACGCAAGCCACCTTCGACAATCGCCGACATGGCGGTGATGTCTTCAGCCGTCGGCACCGCGCCGGGGCGTTCGCGGTCACCCAGCACATAGGCCCGCACCGCGCCGTGCGGCACATGCGTGCCGACATCGACCGTGCGCGGCAATTCCTCCAAGGCGTCGAGGTATTCTGGGAAGCTCTCCCAGTTCCACTTCATCCCTTCAGCCAGCGCGGTGCCGGGGATATCCTCAACCCCTTCCATCAAGGCGATCAACCAGCCGTGCCGATCCGGTGCAGCAGGAGCAAACCCCACCCCGCAATTGCCCATGACGACGGTAGTCACCCCGTGCCAGCTGGACGGGGCCATTTCCTGATCCCACGTCGCCTGGCCGTCATAATGCGTGTGAATATCGACCCAGCCGGGTGCAACAACCTTGCCAGCAGCGTCGATTTCCTGAGCGCCGCTGCCCTGTACCCGGCCGACCGCAACGATCAGCCCGTCCTGGACCGCGACATCGCCGGAAAAGCGCGGGGCACCGGTGCCGTCAACAATCGTGCCGTTGCGGATGATCAGATCATAAGTTGCCATGGGCTTCTCTCCAGCTCGCGCGACTCTGCTGCGCGCTTAACCGGGCGATTAAATCATGGTCTGGGGGGCGGGGCAAGCGCGTTGCGTTGGGGGCGATGGGAGCGCCCGCGATTCCACCAGCAGCTATTCCCCACGCGCCGCAATCATTGCTGCCACATCAACGAATTTCTCGCGCGGGGCACCATCGCGGGCGCGCAATTCTTCCTGCGCCTCGATCTTTTTCCAATCGCGGAACGTCACCACTTCCAGATTGCGCGCCCGTGCCAAGGCATCGAACCCCGCGCGGCCTTGCTTGCCGCCGCCGCTGCCCAGATCGGCCGCAACCTTTTCAATCACACCAAACCCGTCGGGCCGGTTAGTGCCGATCGTCCCCGATGGCCCGCGCCGCGCCCAGCCGACGCAATACAGCCCCGGCATGATCCGGCCTTCAGCATTGGCGAACCGCCCGGCGCTCTCCTCAAACGGAACGCCGGGGATCGGCGAGCTTTTGTAGCCGATGCAGGTGACGATCAGGCCGCATGGAATGGTGTATAGCTCGCCGGTCCCGCTGGCGCGGCCTGCGCTATCAAGCTGGGTGCGTTCGATCTCGATCCCGCTGACGCGGCCAGCGCCGGTGATCGTTTTGGGACTGGCGAAGAAATCGAATTCGATCTCGACCGCCTTGTCAGCGCGAAATTGTTCGGGGATCGCGGCGAAACTGCGCAAGTGCGTAACCGATTTGCGCTGGCCGGGTTCGAGCAGCATGTCCTCGGCCTCAGCCGGCAGATCAGCCGGATCGACGCGCGGGCAAGCGCGCTCCAGATGGGCCAGCTCGCCCAGTTCCTTGGGTGTCATCGCAATCTGGTGCGGACCGCGCCGGCCCAAAAGCACCACCTGCTCGATCCGCGATTTTGCTAAGGCATCATAGGCGTGCGACACGATATCGCTGCCGTGGAACTCACCCGAAGTCTTGCTCAGGATCCGCGCGACATCGAGCGCGACGTTGCCGTTGCCGATCACCACCGCAGTTGCCCCGGACAAGTCGGGGTTCAAATCAGCGAACTGCGGGTGGCCGTTATACCAGCCGACAAAGGCCGCGCTGCCGAACACATTGCCCAGTTCTTCGCCCGGGATGCCAGCAGGTTTGTCGTTGGGCGCGCCGGTAGCCAGCACGACTGCATCGTACAGCCCTTGCAGTTCGGCAATCGAGACATCGCGGCCGATCATCACGTTGCCGACAAACCGGACATTGTCCGACAAGGCGGTGCCTTCATAGCGCCGCGAGACGCCCTTGATCGATTGGTGATCGGGCGCGACCCCGGTCCGGATCAGCCCATACGGGACCGGCAACATATCAAACACATCGACCCGAACATCATCGCCCCACTGCTTTTGCGCAGCCTCGGCGGTGTAGTATCCCGCTGGGCCCGAGCCGATGATCGCGATGTGGAGCACGCGTTAGGCGGCCTTCTTGCTTTGCTCATCCGGCGCATCCAGAAACCCGCGCATCGATGCCAGTGTCTGGTCGCTGTGGGTCAGCATAAACAGGTGCCCGCCGTCTTCAAATACCTCCAGCTTGCTGCCGGGGATCAGCATTTCGAGGAATTTTCCGTTGGCCAGCGGAACGATATTGTCATCCTCGCCCATCATGATCAGCACCGGCTTTTTGAGGAACGGCAACGCCGGGGCGCTGGTCCAGCCAATCATCGCCAACAGCTGATAGACATAGCCGCGCGGGCTGGGCGGGGTGAGCCGGCCGATGTGCTCGCTCTTGCCGCCGGTCAGCCCGCCGTACAGCGTGAAGAAGTGCTTCTCCATGAAGGCCGGATCGACATAGCGGCGCGGGTCAGCCATTTTGGACAAAGCTGCCGGATTGCCGGGCAGCATGACCATGCCAGCGGTCGTGGCGGCCAGAATCAGGCGGCGCACGTGTTTGCCGTGCTGCAAGGTGAAATGCTGCGCCATCGCACCGCCCCATGACACCCCCATCACATCGACCACCCCTGCATCGAACCGCTTGAGCAGTTCCTTGGCAATCCAGCTCATGGTGTAAGTGTTGTACGGCACCAAGGGCTCAGGCGAGCCGCCCACGCCGGGCATATCGAACATGATGAAACGCCGCTCGGTCAGTGCCTCAGCCAAGGGCGCGACAGCTTCGATATTGGCACCAATGCCGTTGAAAAACAGGATCGGCGGGTGTTCGCTGGGCATATTCCAGCGCCAGCGCGCGACGCGCAAGGTGCGTCCGCCGACCACTTCCATCGAAAATTCGGCAGTAACTTTGTCTTTCACGAACGCATTCCCTTCAGGCCTGTTCGAGCACGTAGAGGCCCGGGGCGGCATCGAGCGGCGGGTATTTCTTGCTGCCGGTCGCGCTCGGCGCGGCAACCTGCTTGCCCGAACGATGTTGCACCCATTCCATCCACAGCGGCCACCAGCTGCCGGCCACTTCCTCGGTCCCTTGCAGCCATGCGTCAACATCGGCGGGGGGCTGCCCCGCCTTTTTCGACACAAAATATTTGGCCTTGGGATTGCCCGGCGGGTTCAGGATCGCCTGCATGTGCCCCGATTGGCTGAGCACGAAGGTGACATCTTTCGATCCGAACAGCTGGGTCGAACGGTAGCAGGCGCGCCACGGAGTGATGTGATCGGTCACTCCGCCCAGCAGGAACAGGTCGCTGGTCACCTTGGTCAGATCAACCTTGTGGCCGACCATCTCAAACTCGCCCGGCTTGGCAAAGGCGAGTGTTTCGAAGATTTCCAGGAAATCGCCCATCAGCGCGGCTGACAAGTTGGTCGCATCGGCGTTCCAGAACAGCACGTCGAAGGCCGGCGGATCATCGCCCATCAGGTAATTATTGATCACATAGTTCCAGATCAGATCGTTGGGCCGTAGCCACGCGAACCCGCGGGCCAGATCGTTGCCTTTGACGATGCCCTTTTTGGCCGCGCGGCGCTTGGCCAGTTCCAGCCCGTTTTTGGACATCAGCGCCCCGGCTTCGATATCGTTCTGCTTGGGATGAAGCACGCAAACCATCAGCGTCAAAGCGCCCAGCCGGTCATCGCCGTCCGCCGCCAGCTTGCTCGCGAGCATTGCCGCGGTCTGCCCGCCCGAGCATCCGGCCGAAACGTTGACCTTGGCCGCGCCGGTGATCTGCGCAACCACGCCGATCGCTTCGCGGCACGAACCGATGTAGTCGGCCATGTTCCAGTGGCCTTCGTCTTTGGTCGGGTTTTTCCAGCTGATCGTGAAGGTCTGGATGCCGTTATCAAGCTGGTATTTCACCACCGACTTCTCCGGCGACAGGTCGTTGATATACATCTTGTTGATTTGCGGCGGAATTGTCAGCTGGGGTAAGGCATAAACCTGCGCAGTGGTGGGAGCGTAGTGGATCAGCTCCATCATCGCGTTGCGGTAAACCACATGGCCTTTGGACGTGGCGACATTCTCACCCAGTTTGAACGGGCGCTTGTCCACCATCGAGACCATGCCGTGGTTGTGAACCATATCGTTGTAGGCGTTCTTCAGCCCCTTGATCAGCGATAATCCGCCGCTGTCGATCAGGCGCTTTTGAGCTGAAGGATTGCCAATCAGGCTGTTGGTCGGTGACAGGCTGTCAATAATAATATTCGAGATGAAATTTGCCCGGTCACGCTCAAGATCGTCGAGATCGAGGTCGGTCATCCAGTTTTTCATGCCTTTTTGGACCGCCAGGTAATACTGCGCCCCGGCCCGGAAAAATGGATTGTACTGCCACGCGGGGTCTTTGAAGCGCTTGTCCTTGGGATCGGGCGCGAGTTCACTCTTGCCGGTCATGATTTGCACCATGTCCTCGCCAAAATTGCGCATGTGTTTCACCGTGCGGACGGGATCAGACGCTGTCTCGCGCAGCAGCAGTGCAATCGCTCCGACAAAATCTTCGCGTGCCAGCCCGACCAGCGGGCCTAGTGCCGTGGTCGATTGGGCTGCTTCGTTTTCAAGCGGTGAGGTACCTTTGACCATGCCATCATCCCGGTTCTTATTGTGCTTGTTGCGGGTGACCATGCCTTGCTGATGCAGGCATTTCAAGCAACCTGTCGCGGCGCTCCCGGTAGCGCCGAAATCTGCGGCACCGGTTGGTAAATTTAACCGTTTTGCAAGTGCTCGCATGGCACTGGATAAACCATGTCCGCCGAACCCGCGAGACAGGCCGAAGTCCTGAACCCTGCGCCGCTTGAGCGCGAGCACCCACGCGCGCCTGCTGGCCAAGGCGGCACCGTCGTATCAATCCATTCGCAAACCAGCCAAACCGCGCGGACCGCCGGGCCGACCCGCCAACGTGGCTCGGCCCGCGACAGCCTGCCTGATTTAATTGAGCCCGACTGGCGTTTGATGGCACCAATCCTGGTCGGGGCGGCGATTTTGACCGGGATTTCGACCCTTTCGGTTCCGCGCTTTGCGACGATCGGAATGCTGCTGGCGGGTATTGCGATCGCCGCCATGACCCCAATCGCGGCCCGGATCGAGCGGGAGCGGCTGGGAGTCGCGATCCAGCGCAGTGGATTGGCGGCACTGCTGGTCGGGCTGCCGATGCTGCTGTTTGGCCTGGCGATTGCGCACTGGGATGCACGTTCGCAGATCCCTTGGCAGAATTCGCTGGGTATAATGGTCATCGTCGGCTCGCTGGCGGCGATCATTCTGCATCGGCGTGTGGGCAGCACATTTGTTGCGCAACTGAGCCTGTGGTCCGGACAGGCGATAGTTTTCGGTTCGCGCGGGGCCTATTTTGCCTTGGCGATTGGCAGCGCGATTGGGCTGTACACATCGTTGCGCCAATCGCGCAGTGACGAAAGCGCCGCGCTGGCCGATCGCGAGCGGCAGCGAGCGCAATTGCGGGCCGAAGAAATTCTGCACGACTTTGAACAAACTGGGCAAGGCTGGTTCTGGGAAACTGACCGGCGCGGACAGCTGGTTTATGTCTCACCGCCAATCGGCGATCTGCTGGGCTGTGGCAGCGAGAAACTGTGCGGACGGCCATTTTCCGAGCTGTTCATTCCCGATCCGCAAGGCCAGGAAAACGAGCGCACGCTGGCGTTCCACCTGACCGCGCGATCCGCCTTCGTTGAACTGGCGCTGCGCGCGGCGACGCGCGGCGAAGAACGCTGGTGGTCGGTTGGCGGCCGCCCGCTGTACGATACCTTCGGCAATTTCGTCGGATTTCGCGGCTCGGGCAACGACCTGACGGAGAAGCGCCGCTCAGCTGAAAATGCTTCGCGGCTGGCGCATTACGATTCGCTGACCGGCCTCGCGAACCGATTGCAAATGGCGCAAACGCTGGAGAAAATCCTCGCCGCACCCAAACTCGATCACCGCGATTGCGCGGTGTTCCTGATTGATCTCGACCGGTTCAAACAGGTCAACGATACCATGGGGCATCCCGCTGGCGATTGCCTGCTGACTCAGGTTGCCAGCCGGCTGGAACGAGCGATTGGCGAATTTGGCCGGGTCGGGCGACTGGGCGGCGATGAATTTCAAGTCGTGCTGCCCGGCCGCCATCGCAGCGAAGATTTGGCGCAGCTGGCGGTGCGGGTAATCCGCGATTTGTCCGAACCCTATTCCATCGACGGCCAGCGCGTGATGATCGGGGCATCGGTCGGTGTGGCCCTGTCACCAGCCGACGGGGTGACGTCCGAGGCGATCATCCGGAATGCCGACCTGGCGCTCTATGCGGCCAAAGATGGCGGGCGTGGGCGGCACCACTTCTATAATGAAGACTTGCACAGCGACGCGGAGGAGCGCCGCCAGCTGGAACAGGACCTGCGCGATGCGATCGCAACCGGCGGGTTCGAGGTGCATTATCAGCCAGTGGTGCACACTTCGACCGAGCGGATAACCGGGTTCGAAGCCTTGCTGCGCTGGAATCATCCAACGCGGGGGCCGCTGTCGCCAGCCAAATTTATTCCAGTTGCCGAAGATTCGGGGCTGATCGCCCAGATCGGCGAATGGGTGTTGCGCAAGGCTTGCCATGATCTGGCACAGTGGCCCGAAAGCGTGCGCGTTGCCGTCAACGTTTCGCCCTTGCAGTTCGCCAATCCAGCCCTGCCGGCCATTATCACACACGCGCTGGCGGCAGCGCAGATCCATCCCTCGCGGCTTGAGCTTGAGATTACCGAAAGCGTCTTCCTCAACGATGACGAAAGCACCGATGCGATGTTTCTGGCGCTCAAACGGGTTGGCGTGCGGCTTGCGCTGGACGATTTCGGCACCGGCTATTCCTCGCTTGGCTATCTGAAAAAGGCCCCGTTCGACAAGATCAAGATCGATCAAAGTTTCGTGCGCGGGGCGACCATCAATGGCAGCCGCAACGGCGCAATCATTGCCTCGATTGTCAGCCTGGCCGAAGCCTTGGGCATGGAGACCACGGCGGAAGGCGTTGAAACGCTGGACGAACTTGACCTGGTGCGGATGCTGGGGTGCAGCCATGTGCAAGGCTATATTTACGCGAAACCGCTTACCCATGCCGCCGCGACCGAGCAACTGCTGGCGGGCATGACTGCAATCGCCCACGGACCGCGTGCGGCGCGGTCGATCCGCCACACGATGCTGCGCAAAGTCATGCTCGAACATGGTGGACAGCAATATCACGGCACGATCCGCAACATTTCGTCGACCGGGGCGATGGTCGAAGGGCTCTGGAATGTCCCACCCGGGACAATTTTCCGGATTATACTGGCCGAGCATGGAGCGGTAACGGCAACTGCACGGTGGTGCCAGGAAGACCGCATCGGCGTAGAATTTTCCGCCCCGCTTGAACTCGACGATGCCGGGCGGGTTGCGCTGATTGCGCAGGCGGCCCCGGCCAGCACGCGCACAACGCTATTGCGGCGCGAGTCCGGCGCGGCGGCTTAATCTGCGGTCCTTGGTGGCACAGCGCATTAGGCAAATCTCAACCATGTTTGGATATCGCCTTGCCATGGGTTGCACCTGATTTTCCTGCGAGGCTCCGCCGTTTGCTATGAGTGTTGAATCTTCTTCCGCGTTTGGCCGCTTTCGCACCCTGCTTGGGACCGGTTCAGGCCGCGCCGCGCCGCGCAGCGGCGGTGCGCCGACGGGCGAAGAGCTAAAGCAGGCCTTGCTGCTGCTGCGCGATTACGAAGCATCGGGCTTGGGCTGGTTCTGGTCGAGCAATGCTGAAGGCCAGATTACGTACATTTCGCAGTGTGTAGCCGATGCAATTGGCTGCGAGCGTTTCGAACTGCTTGGCCGTCCGGTGCAATCGCTGTTTATTCTTGAGCGCGATGAAGACGACTCGCTCGAACGCCCGCTACCGCTGATCCTGAGCGCGCGCAAAACCTTTGCTGATCTGGCAGTCCGGGCGGCGCTCGACAAGGCCGAGGTGTGGTGGTCGATCTCGGGTCGTCCGCAATTCGGCTCGGACGGCAAATTCATCGGATACCGCGGTAACGGTGCCGATATCACCAACACCCGCCAGAGCCAAAAAGACGCCTCGCGGATGGCGCAGTTCGATTCGCTGACTGGCCTGGCCAATCGCCACCGCATGAACAAGCGCCTCAATGGTACGTTGACGGCCTATCAGTCCGCCAAGCGCTGCTGCGCTTTGCTGATGATCGATCTGGATCGGTTCAAGCAGGTCAATGATACGCTGGGCCACCCGGCCGGCGACGAATTGCTCAAGCAAGTCGGCCAGCGCCTGCAGCGGGTGGTAACCGACAAGAACACCGAGATCGGCCGGCTGGGCGGGGACGAGTTTCAGATCATCCTCCCCGATATCGATGATCGCGGACGGCTGGGTGAGATTGCCAAGACGGTGATTGCGATGCTTTCGCAGCCCTATCAGATCGAAGGCAGCCGCTGTGTTATCGGAGCTTCGATCGGGATCGCGATTGCTCCCTATGACGGGATCACCAGTGAAGAGCTGGTCCGCTCAGCCGATTTGGCACTCTACGCCTCCAAAGGCGGCGGGCGCGGCCAATTCCGGTTTTATTCGAGCGACCTGCACAGCGAGGCCGAACGGCGCCGCCAGATCGAAGAAGACCTGCGCGATGCCTTGAACGGCGATCAGATGCGGGTTGCCTATCAGCCGATCATCGACACCAAGACCAACAAAGTGGTCGCGCTTGAAGCATTGGCGCGGTGGGCGCACCCTGAGCTCGGCGAAGTTTCACCCGGCGTGTTCATTCCAATTGCCGAGGAATGTAATCTGATTGGTCCGCTGGGCGATTGGGTGCTGAAACAGTCGTGCGCTGATGCCGCCTCGATCCCTGGCCACGTCAAGGTCTCGGTCAATGTCTCGGCCATGCAATTCGCCAACCCCGGTTTTGCAGCGATGGTGGCGCAGGCGCTGGCGCACGCTGAATTGGCCCCCGAACGGCTGGAGCTGGAACTTACCGAAACGATTTTCCTGGGCGACCGCGAAGCGACCGAGGCGATGTTCAACGCGCTCAAGCTACTCGGCGTGCGGTTGGTGCTCGACGATTTTGGCACGGGCTATTCGTCGCTCGCCTATTTGCAGCACGCCCCGTTTGACAAGATCAAGATCGACAAGAGCTTCATCACCGGGGTTACGCAGGAAGGAAATCGTAACGCCGCGATCATCGCCTCGATCGTCAGCCTGGCCGAAGCGCTGGGGATGGACACCACCGCTGAAGGGATCGAAGCCCATGACGAGCTGGACGCGATGCGCCGGCTTAAGGTTGGTCAGATCCAGGGATTTATCTATGCCGAGGCGGTGAGTTTTGGCGATGTCTGCGAGGCGCTGTTGTCGGGTGAATGGGTGATCGAACCCGATGGACCGAGCAAATATCGCCCTGAACGCCGCACCGTGCTGCGCCGGGTCGGGCTGATCCACGAAGATCATCGCTACGAGGTGATGATGCGCAACCTGTCGCGCGGGGGCTGTCTGGTTGAGGGACTGCTCGATGTGCCGCTGGGCACGTCATTCGTGGTCGATTTTGGCGAAGGGCAGCTCGCCGTAGCCGTGGCGCGCCGCTCGGCCGGCTCAATGCAGGGGCTGGAATTTGAACACCAGCTGGTCGATGATGGCGCGGGCGGCCTGTGCACCCGCCACCGCGTCTCGCCTTATGTGCTGGCTCAGGCAGGAATGCCGCTGGGCGCGCTGGGGCCGGGGCAGCAACCGATGCAGCTCATGCAGCAACCCGGGATGGCGCTCAGCTTGCCCAAATTCGGCCAAGCCGACAACCGCCCCAAGGCGAAGATCGGCTGAAGCGGGACATAGGCGCATCCGACCGGGCGTTTTGGGTCGTTCCAGCCGCAGCCCGGGTTGCGCCCCGGTTGCGCTAAGGTGACAGCCCGCGCGCCGCCTGCTAACGGACGCGGCAAATGCGGGCGATGGGCCTGCGGGCCATTGAAAATTCCATGACTGACCTCGCCAAAATCCGTAATTTTTCGATTATCGCACACATCGATCACGGCAAAAGCACGCTAGCCGACCGGCTGATCCAGTTCACTGGCGGGCTGACTGATCGCGAAATGTCCGAGCAAGTGCTTGATAACATGGACATTGAAAAAGAACGCGGGATCACCATCAAAGCCCAGACCGTGCGGCTGAACTACACCGCCGACGATGGCGAGACGTACGCGCTCAACCTGATGGACACCCCCGGCCACGTCGATTTTGCTTACGAGGTCTCGCGCTCGCTCGCCGCTTGCGAAGGTGCATTGCTGGTGGTCGATGCGGCGCAAGGGGTCGAGGCGCAGACGCTCGCCAACGTTTATCAATCGATCGAACACGATCACGAGATCGTCCCGGTCATCAACAAGATCGATCTGCCCGCGGCCGAACCCGAAAAGGTCAAGGCCGAGATCGAGGAAGTGATTGGCCTCGACGCCTCACAAGCCGTCCTCACGAGCGCCAAATCGGGCATCGGGATCAAGGAAGTGCTCGAGGCTGTCGTCGCCCGAATCCCGCCGCCCAAAGGCGATGTTGCCGCGCCGCTCAAGGCCATGCTGGTCGATAGCTGGTACGATCCGTATCTCGGCGTGGTGATCCTGGTCCGGGTGATCGACGGGATGATCCGCAAGGGCCTGCAGATAAAATTCATGGCTGGTGGCACCGAGCACCTGATCGACCGGGTCGGCTGCTTCACCCCCAAGCTGGAGCAATTGACGCAACTGGGCGCGGGCGAGATTGGCTTTATCACCGCGCAGATCAAGGAAGTGGCGCAGGCCAAGGTTGGTGACACGATCACCACGGTTAAAGGCGGCGCGCTCAAGGCGCTTGCAGGCTTTAAGGAAGTCCAGCCGGTGGTGTTCTGCGGGTTGTTCCCGGTTGACGCGGCAGACTTTGAGAAACTGCGCGAAAGCATCGCCCGGCTGCGGCTCAACGATGCCTCATTCACGTTCGAAATGGAAAGCAGCGCCGCGCTCGGCTTCGGCTTTCGCTGCGGATTCCTGGGGCTGCTGCATCTGGAAATCATCCAGGAACGGCTGACCCGCGAATACGATCTTGACCTGATCACCACCGCGCCCAGCGTGGTGTTCCGGATCCAGTTGCGCAAATCGAAGACCGACGATGCGCGCGAGCTGATGCTGCACAACCCGGCCGATTACCCCGATCCCAGCCGGATCGAGCAGATCGACGAGCCGTGGATCAAGGCGGTGATCTACACGCCGGATGAATACCTCGGCTCGATCCTCAAGCTGTGCCAGGACCGGCGCGGGGTGCAGACCGGCCTCACTTATGTGGGCGGCCGTGCGCAAGTCAGCTACGAGCTGCCGCTTAACGAAGTGGTGTTCGATTTCTACGACCGCCTCAAAAGCATCAGCCGCGGCTATGCCAGCTTCGATTACGAGCAGATCGGCCTGCGCGAAGGCGATCTGGTCAAGATGAGCATCCTCGTCAACAACGAGCCGGTCGATGCGCTCAGCATGATCGTCCACCGCAGCGTCGCCGAAGCCCGCGGCCGCCACATGTGCGAACGGCTCAAAGACCTGATCCCGCGCCACCTGTTCAAAGTCCCGATTCAAGCCGCAATCGGCGGCAAAGTCATCGCCCGCGAGACAATCCAGGCGATGCGCAAGGACGTGACCGCGAAGTGTTATGGCGGCGATATTTCGCGCAAGAAGAAGCTGCTGGATAAGCAGAAGAAGGGCAAGGCCCGGATGCGCGAATATGGGAATGTGAGTATCCCGCAGGAGGCGTTCATCGCGGCGCTGCGGATGGGCGAGGAGTGACCGCTCCGAAGGATGCGGAGGGCTGGAAGTAGCGCGTACCGGCGGCACTCCGAGTGGCTTTGCTCCAGCTTCGATACCTGAAACACGCGGCTAGTGCTTTTTTGGTCGATAATGCAGTTGCGGAACCGCAAGTGGCCATTCACAAAGCCATTTGTGGTCCCGCAACCCGCCTGCCTGGCCCCAGCGTCACCAAATGTGTCACGCGCATGCGCCTCCCTGACTTCGGGGGGCGGCGGGAGGTCAGGGCAAACCTCCCGCCGTGGCCGGACAGTCAGGCGAAGATGGCCATATTCTGTGCTGCGATAGTTGCGGTATCGAGCGCGAAGGTATCTTCGAACACCGTTACGATCGGGCCACTGACGATCGTGTATGAGTCATCGACCAGCGTCACGTCGGTGACCCCAAGATCAAGGTTCCTGATCAGCGCGAACTCCACGCTGAAGTTACCGCCAACTTCGGTCTTGTTGGTCAATTCGAGATGCGGGGTAAAATCGAAACTGATCCCGATATGGCCGTCGTGATTGAGATCGTGGCTTGAGGCATTGGTGATCGTCAGCGGCGTGCCGAAAGTCATCAGGAAGTGCACCCCGTCTTCAAGCACCAGGTCAACCGTCTGATTGGCCAGCGTGATGCCAAACTGCTGCAGCAGGTTAAGCCCGCCGACCAGATCGAGATCAGCCACCTCGAAATTGCTCTCGGTGGTGGTATCGGCATCGAGGAAGCTTAGCGCACCGCCCAGGATCAGATTGGCCAGCGCATCCACATCGAGCGTCGCCTGGAGGAAGTTGTTGCTCGCCCCGCTGCCGCTTAATGTGCCGGGATCGTTGTGCACCGCGATGTGCGGCCACTCCAGTGCAATCTCGATCGCCCCGCCCAACAAGCTGAGGACATACGCCGGATCGGCGGTGTTGAGATCGAAGATTGGCAGCGTGTTGTTCGACGAGAACGGGCCGATGTCGATATTCGGGAAAATGTCGGAAAAGGCGCTGAAGTAGGCAATGTAGTTGAAGATCAAGTCGAGGCTGATTGACCCTTCCGGGCCGTGCGTCTGGAACGATCCGCCAGCCGCCAACGCGGTTGCCGATGTCAGGTAGATAGTGTCGGTAGTTTTGTTGTACGTGCTGTCGACGGTGACATTAACCGGCACGATCGCATCGATCCCGCCACCTTCCAGATGCACATCGATCTGCAATCCGGCCTTCAGTCCAAGTTCGTATTCATAGCCAGCGACCGTAATGCCCAGCACGTCGAACGAATCGCCGCCAGAATCATGGAAGTCGACGCCGAGGAATTTGTGCAGATCGAACACAAATGCATCGCCATTGCTCCAGATGCTCTGATCGACGACCTGATACGTCAACGTGTTCTGATTGTGCGTATAGTCGATTTCAATCTTTTGCGTTTTGGTCTCGCTTTCGGTGTCGCCGTTCGACAGCTCTTTGGACACTGCGGTGAAATTCAGGTTGAAGTTTACGTCGGTCGCCGCAGGTGTGGTCACCACGAACTGCTGTGTCAGCGAACCGGGCTGGGTAGCTGGATTGATCGAGCCAGGAGTGACAGTCACGCCTGCGGGCAATCCGCCAGCAACCGACGCGGCCAGCGAATCGATGAATTCCGAACCGTCGACATCGGTTTGCGTAGCGGTAACGGTCAGCAGTATTTCGTTGATGTTTGATCCTTGCGCCACGGTCCACGTGATCACGGGATCGTCAGCGACAGCTGCGATGTTGACCGTGACGAGCGCATTGTCCTGTCCGCCGTGCCCATCAGACACGCAGTAAAGAAAGCTGTCAGTGCCCGAATAGTCAAGGTTGGGAGTGTACAGCAATGACTTGCCGTCCGCCGAGATCGCCACGGTGCCGTGGGTTGGTCCATCGTGGATGTCAGTGATTACCAACTGGCCCGGTGAATCGGCATCCGTGTCATTGGCCAGTACGTTGAGCGTTACCGCAGCCGGTACCTTGGACGGCGTGTTGGCGTTTGCCGCGCCGTCTTCAAAGATGTTGTAGGTGTCAGCCACGGCATCGGGCGCAGCCGGTGCAGCGCCGATCAGTTTGGACGATTGTGTTGTGGCGCCGCCGCTGTTGCCGCCGATTGAATCGAGCTTTGCGCCGAATCGCTGGAAGGCAATGTCATCGAGCGTGAGGTTGTGAGCCGTATTGTCGAGCTTGAAGGTTACTTCAAAGTTGATGAAGTCTTTCTTGTTGCCCGGGGTGCCCCATTCAAGACCGACATCGAAGCCTTTCTTTACCGCACCTGCAAGTGTGGCACCATCGCCTAGGTCAAGAATAGAGTTGTGGCCGGTGCGATACTCGGTGAGGTACCCGCCGCCGCCCGTAACCTTAAGGCCGGCTTCCTTGCTGTCGGCTACGTCAAAGAACAAGGCCCGCAGATCGGCATTACCATCAACGTCGACCGCGAATAAAATCGAGCCGGCACTTTCTGTCGCCGTCACTTTGACAGCTGGATTACCGGGGAGGTAAAAGATAATTTGGCGTGGGCAAAAGACGTCAGTCATGGTCGATCTCCAGCAAACGAGCTGGCACAGACCAGCCCTTCATCAGTGTCGTGCGACACAGATTTATTTTTTGAAGCGACCCCCGCGGTCTCGATTACAAATACGTCACGCTTGAATATAAGGATCAGCTGTCTGATTTCCTGATAAATCAAGGTGTTAACTGCACAAGCCACATGAATGACAGCAGTTCAACGACTCAGTCGTCGAGCGAAAGGTTACAGATTGTTCATGTGTTGGCAAGGTTTATTGTAAGTTACTGATTCTACTTTGTAACGCATCAAAGGCACGCGCGAGCGGTGCTTTTACGGCAGTGCGTTCGAGGCGATACTTGGTGTTTACGATACGGCGAGGCACCTGGTATTTTGATGGTGCGCAACAATGCTGTGATTGCCCGGCGCCGATTCAAAGCCACCCGCCGCTTGAGGGATTTTGACCGCTTGGGCGAGCCGGCCTGTCGGGTGATTGCAGCAACGGGCGATCTTTTCCCGGAGACCTGGGAAGCTTGGGATGAACGCCTTGCAACTTCACTTGGCGTTCAGGCAAGCTCTGGCTATAGGCTCGGGCATGCATGCACGTTCCCCGCTGAAGCTCGCCCTGACTGCCGCCATGTGTGCGGCGCTGCTGACCACTGCCGCGTGCGGCGGGCGCGGGGGCGGGCCGAAGGATACGGCGTTTGTCGCGCGCGATGTCGATACGCTGTATGCGGCGGCCAAGCTGCGGCTGGACAAGGGCGATACGCTGGTCGCGGCGGCTTTGTTCGACGAGGTTGAGCGCCAGCATCCTTACTCACCATGGGCCCGGCGCGCGCAGTTGATGAGCGCGTTTTCGTACTATGTGGCGAAGGATTTCAACAAGTCGGTGCAGGCCGCGCAGCGGTTCCTTTCGATCCATCCGGGCAACCGCGATGCGCCTTATGCCTATTACCTGATCGGGCTGTGCTATTACGAGCAGATCAGTGACACTGACCGCGATCAGAAGATCACCTTGCAGGCGCTGCAAACGCTGAACGAGGTGGTGCGGCGGTATCCTAATACGCGCTATGCCGCCGATGCCCGGGTCAAAGTTGATTTGGTCAACGATCACCTCGCCGGCAAGGAAATGCAGATCGGACGCTATTACGAGAAATCGGGCAAGTGGCTCGCCGCCTCGCTGCGGTTCCGCAATGTGATCGAGACGTATCAGACGACCAGCCACGCACCCGAGGCGTTGTTCCGCATGGTTGAGGCCAATCTGGCGCTGGGCGTGCCTGCCGAAGCGCTGAAGTACGCGGCAGTGCTGGGGGCCAATTATCCCGGCAGCAAGTGGTACGACAAGGCTTACAAGCTGATGCAGAAAAACGCGCCGGGGGCCGCGGTAAGTTAGGTCCGGAGGCTAGATCAATCCAAGGTTGATGGCCCGCGCGGACGCTTCGGCGCGCTTGGCAGCTGGGCGCGGGGGTTGCGTTCAAGCTATCGCCAGCGATCGCTTTGACTGCCGATTTTCGGCACCGCGAAGTGGGTAAGGCTGAAATGGCGTTCGACAGCGTCAGCGGTTTCAATGTCAGCGCCTTAAAGACCAACAGCATGCTGGCGGGTCTGCGCGTCACGTTTTGATCCCCGCGTCCCTCCAGACGCGAGGATGAGCGAACTGCCGCAGACGACTGCGGCCCTCGTCTGCGGCAGTTTTAATCTACCCGGCAGGTTGACATTCACGGGTGAGGGCGCTGTTATGCGCAGCGCATGCTTTCGCAGAAAACCCGTTACTCGATCCGTGCCTTGCAGCATCTGGCCGACACCTGGCGACAAGGGCCGGTGCGGCTGGATACGATTGCCGAGACGCAGAACATCCCGCGCAAATTCCTGACCGTGATCCTGGCAGAAATGGTCCGCGGCGGGCTGGTCAATTCGACGCGCGGGCGCGATGGCGGGTACGAGCTGGCGCTACCTCCGGTCGATGTGCGGTATGGCGATATCATCCGGTTGACCCGGGGCAGTCTGGCACTGGTGCCATGTGCCAGCCGCAATGCGCACGAACATTGCCCCAATTGTCTGCCCGAGGCGGAGTGCCGGTTGCGCGGACTAATGCTGACCCTGCGTGATGAAATGGCGACAATGCTCGACCGGGTCAGCCTGGCCGATCCGATCAGGCTGGAGCCATCGTTCGAGGGCGTTGCGGTTTAGGCGCAGGATTTGCGGCATCCTGCAGCGCGGCGAGGAATTGATCGGTTGCGCGGCTCCAGCTATAGCTTGCGCCGACCACCGCCGCAGCCAGACTGTCCATCCGGAGTGCCTGGTTGATCGCCAACTCCAGATCTTCGTTGAGCGCGCCGATGGTCATCGGCAGATCGCCATTCGGTCCCCGGCCGGTGCGTCCGATGATATCGAGCGGCCCCGGTACTGGCAACGCCGCGACCGGCAGTCCGCACGCCAGCGCCTCGATCAGCACCAGCCCAAATGTATCGGTGCGGCTGGGGAAGACGAACACATCCGCTGAGCAATAGGAGCGGGCGAGCGCTTCGCCGCTTAGTGGGCCAAGGAAAGTGACCTCGGGGTAACGATTGCGCAGGTGGCCAAGATCAGGTCCGTCGCCGACCACTACCTTGTGCCCCGGCACGTGCGCATCGAGGAACTGCGGCAGGTTTTTTTCAGGCGCGATCCGGCCGACGTACAGCAGCACCGGGCCAGGATACGAGCCAAGCTCGGGCAGCGGGGCGTGGCCGGGGTGGAACAAGTCGTGTTCGATCCCGCGGGTCCACAGTTTCCAGTGCGGCAGGCCTCGCCCGGCCAGTTCGGCCCCCAGCGCCGGGGTCGAGACCAGTACCGCGCGCGCCGGGGCGTGGAAGCGGCGCATCAGTGGCCAGAACCGTTCGGCGCTAAGCCCGGTGCGGACGGCGGCATAGTCTGGAAAGCGGGTGTGGAAGGCGGTGGTAAAGGGCACGCCATGGGCCAGGCACCAGCTCCGCGCGCTCCACCCGATCGGACCTTCGGTGGCGATGTGGACAATCTCGGGGGCAAAGTCGCTTAGCGACCGCCGCGTCCCGAATCTTGGGGCGAGCGCCAGCCGGATTTCACTGTAGCCGGGCAGCGGGATGGTGCGGAACTGGCCCGGCGTGATCAGTTCGACCTCGTGGCCGCGGGTCAGCAACTGGCCGACCGTGGTTGAAATTGAGCGAACCACGCCGTTGATTTGCGGATGCCAGGCGTCGGTGCAAATCGCGATTCTCATGCGAATTCCTTCTCGGTGGGAGCGGGCTGGGTTTCGGTCCTTGCCGGGCGAGCGGCGGACAGGCGATGTTCCGCGGCCCAGTCGATCAGCCGTATCGAACCGTCGGCAGCCTCGACCAGCGCGGTGCAGCTTTCGACCCAGTCGCCGTCGTTGTAATAGGTGATCGCACCGATCTGGCGGATCTCGGCGCAGTGGATGTGCCCGCAGACTACCCCGTCAACGCCGCGTTCACCGGCCGCGCGCGCAACCGCTTCCTCGAACTCGCTGACGAATGCGACCGCGTTTTTGACCCGCATCTTCAGGTAGGATGACAGTGACCAATAGGGCAGTTGCAGCCGCCGCCGCACGCGATTGAGCACCACATTGGCCTGAAGCAGCAGACTGTAAGCCTGATCCCCCAGGAACGCGAGCCAACG
>JANMBA010000391.1:0-1983 GCA_031360105.1 Novosphingobium sp. | reverse complement strand
CCCGAATTTGCCACCGCCACCGCGCTGGCGGGAAATGAACAGCCGTTCAGCCTTAAGGCTGCGCTGCGCAAAGGCCCGGTGGTGCTGTATTTCTACCCCAAGAGTTTTACCTCGGGCTGCACGCTTGAGGCCCATGCCTTTGCCGAGGCGACCAAGGATTTTGCGGCGGCCGGGGCGATGGTGATCGGGCTTTCGGCAGATTCAATCGACGTTCAGAAGGATTTCTCGCGCAAAGCCTGCGGCGACAAGTTCCGGGTCGGGGTGGCTACCCCCGCCATCATGTCGGCCTACGACGTCCACCTTAAGAAAGCCGATGGCAGCACCACCGGGCTCAGCAGCCGGACCAGTTATGTGATCGGCAGCGACCACCGGGTGAAGCTGGCGTTCACGGACATGAACCCCAACGACCATGTTCGCCTGACGCTTGAAAAAGTGCGCGCGCTGAAGGCGGCGCGCCGCCGCTGAGCGACCGCGCCAGTCCTTTGCTTCGCGGTCCTTTACATCGCGGTTAATCCGGCTAGGGCGCTCGCTCGCTGAAGACTGGAGTTATTTGCCATGCGTGCCGAAGGGCAGGCCCACATTGACCGGATCGAAAAGGCGCTGGCGCTGGTCCGCAAGTTCCTCGACTGGGACCGCGCGCTGCGGCGGCTCGACGAGTTGAACGCGCGGGTCGAAGATCCGAAACTGTGGGATAATCCCAAAGAGGCCGAGGCGGTGATGAAAGAGCGCCGTCAGCTTGAGGCGGCCATCGGCACGGTGCGCGATATCGGCAGTCAGATGTCAGACGCGGTTGAATATATCGACTTGGGCGAGGCCGAGGGCGACGAGGCCACCGTCGAAGAAGGGCTGGCAACTTTGGCCGCGCTGGCCGACCGGGCCGATGCCGACAAGGTTCAGGCGCTGCTGGGCGGCGAGGCTGACGGCAACGATACCTTCATCGAAATTCATGCCGGCGCGGGCGGGACCGAGAGCCAGGACTGGGCCGAAATGCTGCTGCGAATGTATTCGCGCTGGGCCGAAATACGCGGTTTCAAGGTTGAGGTGATCGAATACCAATCGGGCGAGCAAGCCGGGATCAAAAGTGCGACGATCCTGTGCAAGGGTGAGAATGCCTATGGTTATGCCAAGACCGAAAGCGGCGTCCACCGGCTGGTGCGGATCTCACCCTATGACAGCTCAGCCCGCCGCCACACCAGCTTTTCGTCGGTCTGGGTCTATCCGGTGATCGACGATAACTTCGCGGTCGAGGTCAACCCGGCTGACCTGCGGATTGATACCTATCGCGCTTCGGGCGCGGGCGGGCAGCACGTCAACACCACCGATTCGGCGGTGCGGATGACCCATCTGCCCTCAGGCATTGTCGTGGCCAGCCAGATCGACCGGTCGCAGCACAAGAACCGTGAGATCGCGATGGGGATGCTGAAAGCGCGGTTGTACGAAGCCGAGATGAGCAAGCGCGAGGACGCCGCCAGCGCCGAACATGCCGGTAAGAGCGATATTGGCTGGGGTCACCAGATCCGGTCTTACGTGTTGCAGCCCTATCAGATGGTCAAAGACTTGCGCACCGGGGTCACCAGTCCCACTCCGGCCGACGTGCTCGACGGCGCGCTCGATCCGTTTATGGCGGCCGCGCTGGCGCAGCGGGTCAGCGGCGAGCAGGTTGAGGTCGAGGACGTCGACTAGGTTTTGCCAAGCGCTGGCCGCTGGGCTAAAGCCAAGTCCTGATATGACCGGGCCGTTCAAATTTTGCCTGAAGACAGGGTGGCTGCTGGTGGCTTTGGTCGCTGTCAGCGCGTGCAAGGCTGAGCCCGCTGACCATTCTCGGCCAGCCGCAGCGGGCGATTTTCCTCAGCCATTCCGCCCGGTCTCGGCGGTTGGCGGCACCGAATTTGCGGCTGAAGACCAGCGCGATAATCTTGGTGAAGCGCAAGTCGTAATGGATCTGGCGGCAATCAAGCCGGGGATGCGGGTTGCTGATATCGG
>JANMBA010000370.1:0-6624 GCA_031360105.1 Novosphingobium sp. | reverse complement strand
GAGGTGAACGAGCAGGTTGCGATCATCCGCACCGCGCACCGCAATGCCGCCGATGCCGAAACCACGCGCAATAATGCGCAGTTGCTTGGCGCAGTGCTGGCGCTGGTCAACGACGAGGTGGTGCCCGACGCCCCGCGCAATTCGTACGATCGGCTCGAAGCTTTTATCCCGCAAATTACGCCTGATACGGTGATGGCGGCGCTTAAGCGCGAGGCCATTCCGCTCGATCAGCCGCTGATCCGGTTTCAAGGTCGGGTGCCGCCGGCCAATGGCACTGCCGATCTGCGCAATGCCTGGGGTGAGGCGCTGCGCGCGCCAATCACGCCGCCCGAGCGCACCGCAGTCAGCAGTTTTGGCTACACTGACTTTGGCCCCGCCGGAACAGTGGTCGGCGATGTGCGCGAACCCGTGCTCGGCATCCGCCAGATCCGCTTTGCCAATGGCGTGCGGCTGAACCTCAAACACACCGATCTCGAAAAGGACCGGGTGCTCGTGCAAGTTTCGGTGGACGGCGGCAATCTGCTCGCCACGCGCGACAATCCGCTCGCAACCCGGATGGTCGCGGTGCTCAATCTGGGCGGGCTGGGTAAACACAGCAAGGACGAGCTCGACAGTCTGCTGGCCGGGCGCACGGTTTCGGCCAATTACAACGCCACCGATGAAACGTTCGTGGCCGTGGCCGCCACCACGCCCAGCGACCTTGAGCTTGAGCTGCAATATCTGACCGCGCAGTTGATCGATCCGGGCTACCGCAAGGAAGGTGAGACGCTGTTCCGCCAGTCGATCAATAACCTGTTCGCGTCACTGCGCGCCACCCCGGGCGCGGCGCTGTCAGCCGATTATGGCGCGATTCTGGCCGACAACGATCCGCGCTTCAGCCTTGGCCAGGTTGAGCCTTACCGCAAGCTGACGTTTGGCCAATTGCGCACCGACCTATCCGACCGGTTTCAACACGGCGCGATTGAAATCGGGGTGGTGGGCGACATCGACGAGGACACGGTGATCGCGCTGATTGGCCGCACCTTCGGGGCCTTGCCGCAGCGCGAAGCGGCGTTTCAGCCTTATGCCGATCGCCGCAGCCGGCCATTCACCGCCAGCCGCACCGCGCGTGTCCTGCATCACACCGGGCTGAAGGATCAGGCGCTGGTGACGCTGACCTGGCCCACCCGTGATGGCGAGGATCCCGCAGCCGATCTTCAACTGACCTTGTTGCAGCGGGTAACGCAGCTGGCGCTGACCGACGATTTGCGCGAAAAACTGGGCAAGGCCTACTCGCCCGGCGCTGGCAGTAATGCCTCGCGCACCTATCGCGGCTACGGCACATTTGCGATCAATGCTTCGGTCGATGTGAGCGAAGTGAATGCCACCCGCACCGCGATGCTGGGCACCGTGGCCGATCTGCGCGCCGCACCGGTCACCGACGATATCCTGCTGCGCGCCAAAGCGCCGCTGCTCGAAGCCTTCGACAACGCGCTGAAAAGCAACGCCGGCTGGTTGCAGCTGGTTGACCGCGCGCAAACCGAGCCCGACCGGATCGAACGGCTAGTCCGGGGCAAGGAACGGCTGCAGGCGATCAGTGCCAAGGACTTGCAGGCAGTGGCCAAACGCTACCTCACCTCGGCTGGCGCGGTTGAAGTGACCGTGCTGCCTGAAGGTTCGGACACGCCCGCCCCGCCCAAGCCGTAAGCAGAGGAACAGCCGCAATAAAACGGGCGGACAACTCTCGTTGCCCGCCCGTTTTATTGCGCAGAATTTAAGCCGCAGCTTAGAACTTGAGCGTTGCGTCCATCCCAAACGTGCGCGGCACATTGAAGTTGCCGTAATTGCCCAGAATGCCGCCGTTGTTGCCGATTACCAGCACGTTTGGCACGCCCGCTGCCGCCGTGGTCTGCACCGCTGGCACGCTGTTGGAAGGATCGCGGCGATACACGTGCTGTTCGTTGAACAGGTTGCGGCTCCACGCGCTGACCGTCAGCTTGGTCGCGCTGCCGCCCAGCGCGATGTCCAGCAGCGAAACGCGGCCGTTGACGATGAACGAGCTATCGGCCTTGGTCGCGAACTGATCGAAAGTCTGCGTGGCCTGGCCATAGTTAGCATCAAGGTGGAATTTGATGCGCGTATCGCCCTGGATCGGCAGCTCATAATCGATCGAGCCGCTGGCGGCATTACGCGGCGTGAATACGACGAAAAACTTCTGCAGCACGGTGGTCGAATTGCCGGTAGCCACCCCGCCCGAAGTAAATTCGCGGTAGGTCACCGGAACCAGCGGAATGTCGGTATAGGTATAGGCGTAGGAAGCGTTCAGCGTCAGGCCATCGACCGGTTTGACGGTCAGATCAGCCTCAATCCCGCGAATCTTGGTGGTTCCCGGTGCATTGAATGTGACGAGGTTGTTGAAATTGCCCGTCGCGGTTGGCTGGATCGTGCTGAGATCAACCTGGCTGTCTTTGCGCTGCATGATGTAGCCAGCAATATTGAACCGCGCGCGGCGATCCCAGAAATCGGCCTTCAGCCCGACTTCATAGCTCTTCACGTCTTCTGGATTGAACGCCTGGTAGTTCGATGTCCGCGAGCTTGCCCCGCCAGCCCGGTAACCCGTGGCATATTTCGCGTAACCGTGAACCGACTGGCTGAAATCGTAAGCGATGGTCGCGGTTGGATTGAAGCGGGTCCAGCTTTTGTCGAGCGGCGCGTAGCCGTTGCGAACCACCGTGGCAGCATTCGCCGGGTCATCGTAGTTGATGTTGCGCGAGAAGTGCAGAACGCCGCGCTTGGTGTCCTTGGTGTAGCGCCCGCCGATGGTGATATGCAGCGCTTCGGTGGCGTTCCACGTTGCCTGGCCATAGCCAGCATAGCTGTGCGTATAGACTTCCGAAGCGCGGTCGATCGAACAGCCATTGACCGCCGTACCGACGAACAGCGGCGTGGTGGCCGTGCAGAACGGGATAGTCACATAGGTCGCGCCGACCACTGTGGTGCCGCTGAGCGTAGCGACCGCGCCAACCGAGTTGGGCGTCGCCGCGTCATCGCTGACGTGTTCGGTGAAATAGTACAACCCGGCGACGTAATCGACCGAACCAATCGAGCCGACGGCCTGGAATTCCTGGCTGAACTGGCGCTGGCGAAGATCAGCGTTGCTGTAACGGCTGAACGCGCATGGCGCTGCTGCGGTGCACGACGCGGTCAGGTTGACCACCGGCACGCGGTGCGCGCCACCGGAGTTATCGAACTGCTGCACATCGACCCCGCGCCAGGCGGTGATTGAACGGAATTCGATCTCGGGGGCGATTTTCCACTTGAACGTGTTGGTGAAACCGTGGGTTTTATCGACACTGACCTGCTGCGGCACGCCGATATCGGCGGTGCGCATCAATGTCGTACCGTTGACAACAACGCCGGGCAACAACGACCGGATTGTTCCTTGTGATCTGGTGAAAGCTGTGCCGGGCGTCACGCAGGCACTGCCCGGCGGAATCGCCAGCGGCGCGGTATTGGAACCCCCGCTGAGGCAGCCATTGGGGTTATAATTTAGCAGCTGGCTGTAGAACGGGGTATTCTCGTCGCGGGCAACGTCATAGGCAAAATCATTGGTGATGGTGTCAGTTGGTTTCCAGCGCACTGCCGCGCGGCCGCCCTTGCGGTGATAGTACCCAAAGCCGGATTGGCCGGCCAGCGGGTTCGCGGTGACTGCATCCTGATGAGCGATGACGCCGTCAAGCTTGACTGAGAAACCAGCCACTTCGGGCAGGTCAAGGTGAACCCCGCCGTTATATGCACCCAGGTTGCCGAAGCCGCCTTCGATCCGGCCGGCCAGCTTGCCGCTGGGGGCCTTGCTGACCATCGACAGCGCGCCGCCCTCGGTATTCCGGCCGAACAAGGTGCCTTGCGGACCCTTCAGCACTTCGATCCGCTCAACATCGAACAGCGCAGTGTTGAGCCCATGCTGGCGGCCAAGATAGACCCCGTCGATGTAAATGCCGACGCCTTGTTCGCGCGCGGGCTGGTTGGCATCGAGCGGAACAATCCCGCGAATGCCGATCGTCAGCGCCGACTGGCGGGCCTCGAAGGTCGCAACGCGCAGGCTTGGTACGCCGCCATCGGCCAGGTCGAGCAGGCTTTGAACCTTACGTTCGCGGATCGTCTCAGCGCCCATCACCGAAATTGAAATCGGGGTCCGCTGCAAATTGGTTTCGCGCTTGGTGGCGGTGACGATGATTTCGGTCAGCCCGCTCTCGCTGTTTTGCCCAGCGTCTTCGGGCGCCGCAGCCCCCGAATTGTCCTGCGCTGCATCGGCGGCGGGTTCGGCGGCACTGTCGATTGTTACAGCGTCTTCGCTGACAGTCATGGCAGCCGTCGCCGCGCCGGCGTGGCCAAGACCGAGCACGGTCGCCATAGCGAGTAACGAAGCGGTCGAACGGGTGGAAAGGCGGATCATTGGGTGGTTCCCCTGGACGGTTGAAGCTTTATCGCAAGCCTGACCGGGGGATGATTTGCGGCATGACCGAATCGGCCCCCTCAGGCCTCATTGCCGCCTCTAGGGTTGCCATGTGTCGCTTGTGCGTAGGCACGGCGACAGTGCGATGACCGAATTGTGTCAGCGCCGCTGCGCAAGCGTGCCGCTCTATTCGAGGTGAGCTGAACTCATCAGCGCAAGCCATTGGCGGCGCGACGATTCGCCAAGATCGTCTTTGACCAGCACCGCCAGCAGGAACAGCGAGCGCGGGCCAGCTATGGCACGATAAAGTGCGATCGGGGGATAGCCCGCCGGGCAGCCCACCGAGCGCCGTTCGTAAGTGACCGACTGTTCATCGCGCGCCAGCTCGGTAAATGTGCTGCTGCATTTGGCCCTGGCCTCGCGCTGCAACTGCACCGCCCAGTCGGCCGCGCTGTGCACTTTGCGATCAGGCGTGCGCGCGATGATCACCAGCGCCTCGGTCCAGTCCTGCGCCGATTTGCCGCGCACCGCGATCAGATCGATCACATTGCGGGGGTTGGCAGTGTTGTAATCGATCATGCTGGCATCGCCGCTGTCGAGCACGGCTTTGAGCGCGGGAGCCAAGCGGTGATCGAACACCAGCTTTTCAGCCAGAGCGGGCGCGGCCACCAGCAGCAGCCCGAAAAATATGGCGAGGCGTCGTAGTTGCAAAGTCATCCGTCCCATCGCTCTGATCATAGACCGACCGGCCCGGCGTTTCACCGCATTTTATATGACAGTTATGTGACGCTACAGCGCCTGTTTGCGGACAGTTAATCGGCGCATCACAGACAAAATGCTGACCGTAATGCGATTGTCACGTTTCCATCATCAAACTGTCACCTGGTCCGGGCATGAGCGTTGTGAACTCTCAACTTTGGCGCCGCCACAATGCCCCAGAATACGACAGTGCTGATCACCTCGCCGCCAGCCGGACTGCTGGCTGATCTGGCGCGGCAGCGGCCCGACTGGAGCCTGGTGCCGCTGGGCGACCTCCCCCCCCAGCAAGTCCCCGGCGGCAAGGTCTGGGGGTTTGTCGACTGGCTCTGCCCGACCATGTCGGGGCTCGAACTGTGCCGCCGCCTGCGTGAGAGTGAGGCAACCCGCCATGCCCACCTGACCATGGTGCTCGAAGAGCCAAACCAGGAAGCCAGGCGCCGCGCCTTGCTGGCCGGGGCCGACGATTACCTGGTCGGGCCGCTTGATGCGCTGCGGCTGCTGGAACGGATCGATAGCTTGGGGGCCAAGGAAACCTCGACCCGCGCGCAACTGGTGCACGGTTCGATCACCATCGACCCCGCCGCACACCAGATCCGGGTCAGCGGCCAGGCGGTGCCGATGCGTCCGAATGAATTCCGCCTGCTGGTGCATTTTATGGAGCATCCAGATCAGGTATTCAGTCGCACCGCGCTGATCGACCGGCTGGGCAAAGATGGCGAAGCGCTGGACGAGCGCACCGTCGATGTCTGGGTCGGCCGGCTGCGCCGTTCGCTCGCCGCTTACGGCGCGCCTGATCCGCTGCGCACCGTCCGCGCGCTGGGTTATGTGATGGATTCGGTGGAGAGCTGAGCCGACTGCGCGTTTGCGCGCTTGAAACGACTGGCATCCGGCGGCATAGGCCCGGGCACGTGATTTTGGCGCCACGTGCTTCCAGCGAAAGGCTCGTCCGATGAAAGTCCGCGTGTTTGTCAGCCTCAAGAACGGGGTGCTCGATCCGCAAGGCCGGGCGATCCACCATGCCATCGAAGGCTTGGGGATCCACGGTGTACACGATGTTCGCGCCGGAAAAATGATCGAGCTTGAAATTGATGCCAGCGTATCGGATGGCGATCTTGAGACCATGTGCAAGCAGTTGCTGGCCTACCTGGTGATCGAAGATTACCGGATTGAAAGGCTACCAGCGAAGGAGCCGGTGTAATGGCCGCGTTCCGCTCCGCCGTCATCACCTTCCCCGGATCGAACTGCGACCGTGACCTGGCGGTTGCGCTTGAACAGGTCTGCGCCAAAATGGGCGGGGGCGAAGTGCTGCGGGTCTGGCACGGCGACGCCGCCCTGCCCGATCGGCTTGACTTCATCGCGCTGCCCGGCGGCTTTTCCTACGGTGACTACTTACGCTCGGGCGCGATGGCGGCACGCAGCCCGGTGATGCA
>JANMBA010000380.1:0-1542 GCA_031360105.1 Novosphingobium sp. | reverse complement strand
CGGCAGGACATAGACGAACCGGTAGCCGTCGATTTGCGGCACCGTGGCATCCATCACTACCGCGCAGTCAGGTTCAGGCGCGGCCGCCGCGAATTCGATCCCGACAAATTTTTGCCAACCCAGATCCATCCCGGGCATCGCCGCCCGGGGCCCGCGCGCGTCGATCACCGCGCGCGCTGTAATCGTTTCTCCAGTGGCCAAGACAACACTGCGCGGGGCAATTTTTTGGGCTTCCGCGCCTAGCCGCCAGTGTGATGCGGGCAGCCGGGCGCGGACCAGCGAGTCTAGCGATGTGGCATTGACCGAATTGTAAGCCACCGCCAATTCGCGCTCACGCGTGGTAAAGCGCACCCGGTGTCGCGGCCAGCGCACTGGCCGTAACGCCGCAACAAGATCCTGCGTACTTGCGGGTACGTCGCTGTCGAAAAATGACCAGGTATGGTTGCCGCCAAAGCTTTCCCCGGCTTCGAGGAGTAGCACTGGCAAATCGGGTCGGCGTTCGCACAGCCTCAACGCAGCCAGCGCCCCGGCCAGCCCGCCACCAACGATCACCACGGGTAGTTGCTTCGTCATGTCTTGCACCCCTAGGCCAACGACATGGCTGGGCCTAGCCTCCCCATCGGTCAGGTTCGTTCGGGCTTCCTTAAGCTAGCAGCGGCTCTACAGTGCAGCCATGCTCTACTTCCCTACCTTTACCGCGATCAAGTTCACCGTGCTGATAGCGCTGGCTGCGTTCGGCACGGCTCAACCAGGCATGGCCGACAATTTGGTTCGCGAACCGGCTTCGCTCGACATTGTCATCACTGGCATCAAATCGGACAAGGGCGTAATCCGGCTGGCGCTCTGCCCGCCGGGGGCCAGCTTCCCGGATTGCAAGTCCAAGGTAGTTCGCACCGCTTCCCTGACGATTGCGGGCGGCATTGCTCGGGCAACGCTAACCGGCCTTGCCCCCGGCCGCTATGCGATCAGCGTGTTTCATGATGCCAATGCCAATGCCAAGCTCGATACGTTCGCCGGGATCCCGAAAGAGGGCTACGGCTTTTCGCGTAATCCGTCGTTCAAACCGCGCGCGCCCAAGTTTGCCGAGGCGGAGATTGCGGTATCGGGCGCAGTCAGCACCACGATTACGCTGCGCTATATTTTTTGACTGATCCGCTGAGCGGTTCACCTGGTGATCTGCCCCGCTTGATGGTCGCGCGCTCCAGAATCGTTGCCAGAAGCATATGCGGCACGGTGAGCGCCGAGAGCGTCATCATGCTGGCTTCGAACAGACCCGCAGGAACGCCTCGAAAACTATTCGCCGCATAGATCAACGCTGTAATTCCAAAGCCGGCTGCGGTGATAGCTGCGATGCGCAGGGACGTCGCTTGTCGCACGTCGGTGTCAATTGCAGCCCAGCCCTCACGAAAATGGCGCGGCGAATGAAACAAACAGAAAAACACGGCAAACCCGGTCACAGGCGGCAGGAAGAGCATCGCCGCCAGCGCACAAAAGCCCTCTGCGCTTCGCCGCCCAGCGCCCATCGCAGCCAGGCCCACTAGC
>JANMBA010000337.1:0-4770 GCA_031360105.1 Novosphingobium sp. | reverse complement strand
CTTCACCAGCAGCGCCTGGATGTCGCTAGTGATGTCGATCGGCTTGGTTTGTGGCGCGTAGCGCTTGACCACCTTGCCCGACCGATCGACCAGGAATTTGGTGAAATTCCACTTGATCGCCTCCGACCCGAGCAACCCCGGCGCCTCGCTCTTGAGATACGAGTAGAGCGGCGCGGCCTGATCGCCATTGACGTCAATCTTGGCGAACAAGGGGAAGTCGACGGCGTAGGTCAGCGAACAGAAATTGGCGATCTCGGCAGCGTCGCCCGGCTCTTGCGCGCCAAACTGGTTGCACGGGAAGCCGAGCACCGAAAATCCGTCTCCGGCACACTTCTGCTGCAGCGCTTCGAGCCCTTCATATTGCGGAGTGAAGCCGCATTTGGACGCGACATTGACGATCAGCAGCACCTTGCCCGCCTGGTCGGACAGGTCTCTAGTCGAGCCATCGGCGGCGGTGACGGGGATCGAGTGCAGCTTGCTCATTCGAAATGCCCTTCGTGAAGCCGGACAATGCGGTCCATCTTGGCGGCTAGCCGCTCATTGTGAGTGGCGACGAGCGCAGCGCTGCCTTCGCCGCGGACAAGGTTCAAGAATTCGGCGAATACGCGGTCGGAGGTCGCTTCATCCAGATTGCCGGTTGGCTCATCGGCGAGAACCAGTGCGGGCTGGTTAGCCAAGGCCCTGGCCACCGCGACGCGTTGCTGCTCGCCGCCCGACAGCTGGCTGGGGCGGTGATCGAGCCGTTCGGCGAGGCCCAGCGCGCTGAGCAAATCGCTCGCCCGCTGCGCCGCTGCGGCCTGCGCGGTCCCGGCGATCAGTTGCGGCAACACGACGTTTTCGAGCGCATTGAAATCGGGCAGCAGGTGATGGAATTGATAGACGAACCCGATGCACTCGCGCCGGAGTGCGGTGCGCGCATCGCTGGGCAAAGCGGTGGCATCGGTCCCGGCGATCTCGATCTTGCCGCCGAACCCGCCTTCGAGCAGCCCGACCGCTTGCAGCAGCGTCGATTTGCCCGAGCCCGAGGGGCCCAGCAGCGCAACAATCTCGCCCGGCGCGACGCTCAGGTCGATCCCGCGCAGTACGTCAATCCGCACCCCGCCTTGTTCAAAGCTGCGAGTCAGATCGGTCAGCCGGACCACGCAATCACTCATAGCGCAGCACCTGCACCGGATCGGTGCTCGCCGCCTTGAACGCCGGATACAGCGTGGCGAGGAAACTGAAAAACAACGCCATCAGGCTGATTACGGTAATTTCAACCGGATCGCTGCGGCTGGGCAATTCGGTCAAGAACCGGATCGAAGGATTCCACAGGTTCTGACCCGTCACCAGTTCGATAAACCGCACCACGCTCTGGCGGAAGAACAGGAACAGGAAGCCAAGCCCAAGGCCGGTCAGTGTGCCCACCGCGCCAATCACAAACCCCAGCAGCACGAATACCTTAAGAATCGAGCGCCGCGTCGCGCCCATCGTCCGCAGGATCGCGATGTCGCGGGTTTTGGCGCGGACCAGCATGATCAGCGAGGACAGGATGTTGAACACTGCGACCAATACGATGATCGACAGCACCACAAACATCGCCACGCGTTCCACCGCCAGCGCTTCAAACAGACTGGAATTGATCGTCTTCCAATCGGTCACTACGGCTTGCCCGGCGTATTTCTGGCGCACCGGTTCCAGGATTTGCGAGGCCCGGTCGGGGTCATCAACCTGAACCTCGATCATCCCCACAGCATCGCCCGTCAGCAGTAAGGTCTGTGCATCCTGCATCGGCATTACGACAAAGCGCTGGTCGTAATCGTACACCCCGATCTCGAATATCGCGGCGATCCGGTACGAAATCTCGCGCGGGACGGTACCGAACGGGGTCGAGCGGCCCTGCGGGTTGATCACGGTGATGCTGTCCCCCACTTGCGCGCCCAGATTTTGCGCCAGTTGCGAGCCGATCGCGACCTGACCAGCATCGGGCTGGAGCGGCTTGAGTGTGCCCTGCACCACCTTTTTATCGATCTTGGCAATATCATCGGGCGTGTTGCCGCGTACAAAGATCGCCTCAACCCGGCCGTTGAAGCTGGCCAGCAGCGGCTGTTCGATCAGCGGCGAAGCGTGAACCACGCCGGGGGTTGCCTTTACATCTGCCAGCACGGTGCGCCAGTTATCCAGCCGCCCGCCGTAAGCCTGAACAATCGCGTGGCCGTTCAGCCCGACGATCTTGTCAAACAATTCGGCGCGGAACCCGTTCATCACGCTCATCACAATCACCAGCGCGGCGACGCCCAGCGCCACCGCGATCAGGCTGATGCCCGCGACCAGCGCAATAAACGCCTCACCGCGCCCGGGCAGCATATAACGTTTGGCAATAGTCCATTCGAACGGGGTGAGGAGCAAGGCGGGGTCCTGCGCGAGGAAGAGGAGCGTTGGCGCGCGGTTTAGGCGGCGCTGCCAATGCTGGCAAGGCCGCCTGAACTTGGCCAGTCAGTTCGGCGCGATCACGAAGTCGAGCGAGACCGTGGCGTAAGCGGCTGAGGCAAAATAACCCGGCTGCAAGGTCTCTCTGGCGCCGTCGGCATAGCCAATCGCCGTATGCAGATCATGCATGTTGAGCGGCGGGCTGGTGTTGCTGACCCGGGTTAGCCGCACCACGTGGTAACCCATGGCAGCGGCCATTGCGGCAGCCTCCGTACGGGCTTTGGCAATCGCCTGTTCGCGCGCGCGCTTGCGCGCTGCAACCGGATCAGAGCTGTAGAACCGCCCACCATAGTTCAACCGATAGGTTTCAACATCATTGGCGCGAGCAGCGGTTTGCAGGTCCGCCAGTTTGGTCAAATCATCGACCGTAACCCGCATGATTGCCGATACCGCAACCAGCGGCGGTTCGGCGCCTGGTCGTGATGCCTTGTTGCTGGCGGCGGCAACGTCAATTACCTCGGTCCGCGCCCGGATTTCGTTGACAGCGTCTTTGTCTTCGGCCGGCTCGAGCGATTTGATTTGCGCCCCGCCGATCCCCATGACCCCTAAGGCGGTCGTCAATTTGGCCTGCTTGGCCTTCAGATCGTTGATCGCGGCCGCGCGGGTCACCCCGGAACCGGTGATGGACAAAGTCATCTCAGCCCGGTCAGGCGGGATCGCCGCATCAGCTTCGATATGCAGTGTAACTTCACTCGGTGCGTCCGGCTTGGCCGCATTGACCGGCACGGAGGTAACCAGCAGCGCTACCGCCGCTATGGCAAATGCTTTGGGCTTGAACATGCGATTGGTTCCCCATCTGGCCACAGCGGCCACGCTTATCTCGCCGCAGCGGGGCCAATTTGGCAAGCCAATTCGCGTGCAAATCCGATGCTTGTGCAGTGCAGACCGCGCCGCGCTTGCCTTCGCCGCCAATCGCGGCCAAAGGCGCGGCTACAGGGCACAGCTCGAACGCAGGGGCCAGGCGATTCCCATGAACCTTACCCACCCGTTTCTCGATGCCGATGGCGACAAGCTGCACGAAGAGTGTGGTATCTTTGGCGTGATCGGCGCGCCCGGTGCGGCGCAGATGACCGCGCTGGGGCTGCACGCATTGCAGCACCGCGGGCAGGAAGCCGTCGGGATCGTCAGCTATGACGGCAAGGACTTTTTCGCGCGGCGGGGCCTGGGCCATGTGGCGCAGGTGTTTTCCGATGCGACCATCCTGAGCGAGCTGCCCGGTGCGATGGCATCGGGGCACGTGCGCTATTCCACCACCGGCGGCCAAGGCTTGCGCAACGTCCAGCCGCTTCACGCCGATCTGGCGCGCGGGCCGTTCTCAATCGCGCACAACGGCAACATTTCCAACGCGATGCACCTGAAACAGGAACTGGTGAACAAGGGCGCGATTTTCCAATCAAGCTCGGACACCGAGGTGATCATCCACCTGATCGCGACCAGCCGCTATCCCACCCTGCTTGACCGGTTCGTCGATGCGCTGCGGATGGTTGAAGGCGCTTATTCGCTGATCTGCATGACCCCGAAGCGGATCATCGCCTGCCGCGATCCGCTCGGCATCCGTCCGCTGGTGATGGGCAAGATTGGCGATGCGACTGTATTTGCCAGCGAAACAGTCGCGCTTGATGTGGTCGGCGCGACTTTCGTGCGCGAGATCGAGCCAGGCGAGCTGGTCGAAGTGCGGCAGGACGGCCGCCTGTCAAGCCACCGCCCGTTCGGCAAAGTTGCCCCGCGCCCGTGCATTTTTGAACACGTCTATTTCAGCCGGCCCGATTCGGTGATGGGCGGGCAATCGGTTTACGAAGTGCGCAAGCGGATCGGGATGGAACTGGCCAAGGAAGCCCCGGTTGAGGCTGATCTGGTAATCCCGGTGCCCGATAGCGGCGTGCCGGCGGCCATCGGCTATGCCCAGCAATCGGGCATTCCGTTTGAGCTGGGGATTATCCGCTCGCACTATGTCGGGCGCACGTTCATTCAGCCATCGGACGGCGCGCGCCATGCTGACGTCAAGCGCAAGCACAATGCCAATCGCGCGCTGGTGGAAGGCAAGCGGATTATCCTGATCGACGATTCGATTGTGCGCGGCACCACTTCGATGAAGATCGTGCAGATGATGCGCGATGCCGGGGCTACCGAGATTCACATGCGCGTCGCCAGCCCGCCGACGGAGCACTCGTGCTTTTACGGGGTCGATACGCCCGAGCGGAGCAAGCTGCTCGCCGCGACGCGGGATATCGCGCAGATGACCAAATTTATCGTTGCCGACAGCCTGGCGTTCGTCTCAATCGACGGGCTGTACCGCGCGCT
>JANMBA010000303.1:0-5408 GCA_031360105.1 Novosphingobium sp. | reverse complement strand
TGCTGGTCGGGTTCAAGCCGGACCAATGGGCGGCGGCGCTGTGATCGCCAGCTGGACCGAACTGCTCGGGGCGGCGCTGGGGCTGGTCAACATCGCGCTGCTGGTGCGCCGCTCGGTGTGGAATTTTCCCGCCGCGATGGCCAGCGTGCTGCTGGTCGGGGTGACGCTGTTTCAGGCGCGGCTCTATTCCGAGAGCGGGTTGCAGACGTTCTTCTTCGTGGTCAACATTCTGGGCTGGTACCAATGGCGCCGCGCCGCCAGTGCGGGCCATGTCGTCCCGGTCGGCTGGATGACCGCACCCGCCCGGACCGGCTGGGCAGCGGTGACCGTGGTGCTGAGCTTGTCGCTGGGCTGGGCCATGCACCGGTTCACCAATGCCGCACTGCCGTTTGCCGATTCGGCGGTGACCGGAGCCAGCATCGCGGCGCAGCTGTTGCTTAACAACCGCCGGATCGAAAACTGGGTGCTGTGGATCGGGATCGATGTGGTTTCGGTCGCACTGTTCCTCAACCGCGAGCTCTATTTCTTCGCCGCGCTCTATGGGATTTTTCTGGTGATGTCGGCGATCGGTCTGCGCCAATGGGTAGCCTCGTCAAAGCCACTTGGCGCTGGCCCGCCGGCATGATCACGATCTGCTTTCACGGCGCCGAAAGCACCGGTAAGTCGGTGCTGGCAGCGGACCTCGCGCGCGAATTCGCGTGCCCATGGGTGCCCGAATATGGCCGGACCTATTGCGAAGTGCGCGGCACCGATCTGCTCATGCCGGACTTGCTGGCAATTGCCGAAGGGCAAGCGCTGGCGATCACACTGGCGCAAGCGCAGCTGCCGCCGTTAGTGATCGTCGATACCGATCATCTGATGACCGCCGCCTGGGCTGAAATGCTGTTCGGCCAAGTGCCGCCCAAACTGCTCGAATACCCCGCAGCCGATCTGTACCTGCTGTTCACCCCCGATGTGCCGTGGATCGACGATGGCACGCGGTTCTTCGGTAAGGGTCCGCTGCGCAGCCGGTTTGCCGCACTGGCCAAAGACATGCTGGTGCGCACGGGCGCGTCCTATCAGACGATTACCGGCGACTGGGCCGAGCGTAAGACGGCGGCTCGCGCAGCCGTGACAACGCTTTTGAGCGGCGGCGCCTAGCTGCTTTGCGAAAGCAGGCCGCCAGTTTTTGGCGAAGCAATCGGTGCAACGCGCACCAGCCACGGCTGATCTCATTCACCACAATCGTGAAACTCTGATGGGCGGCATAGCTGCTAGCGCTCGGGCAAGTAACGGGGTCGTAACGATATGGATCAGACTAGCGCCAAAATGATGCGGACGGCTTGGCGGTGAGCGTTTCTGCGGCGCTGCTCGCGGCCCTGCTCGCGAGCGGGCCACCTGCCGCATCAAATCCCGCCCCGGCAGCCGTAGCGCCTGTGGCAGCGCTTGCCCCATGCCCGGGGGTGGCAGCTGGGCCAGCCTTGGCCGCACCCGCAACGGCCCCAGATCAACCTGGCGCACTGGCACCAAGCGGCACATCCGTTACAGCGCCTGACCCGGCCGAAATCGTGGTCAGCGGGCAACTGAAAGCGCCCAAGGAAGACCCACTTCGCGCGGTCAATGCGCAGACGTTTGCGGTGATCAACAAAGTCGACGGGCTCCTGATCGGGCCGCTGGCGATGGCTTACCAGCAAGCTGTGCCCAAACCGGCGCGCGATGGAGTGCACAATGCCTTGTCCAATCTGACCGAACCGGTCGTATTCGTGAACGATCTGCTACAGCTGAAGCCGGGCCGCGCTGCCAAAACCCTGGTGCGGTTCGTGATCAACTCCACCTTGGGACTGGGCGGGCTGTTCGATGTCGCCAAGAACAAGCCGTTCAAGCTGCCGCACCATAATAATGGCTTTGCCGATACGCTCGGCTATTATGGGGTTGGTTCGGGACCGTACCTCTATCTGCCGCTGATCGGTCCGACCACGGTCCGCGATTTGGTCGGGCGCACGCTGGACCTGTCGCTGCTTCCGGTGGCGGTCGGGGCGCCGTTCAACAACCCGCGTTATTCCCTGCCCAATAGTGCGGCCAAATCGCTGGATGACCGGGTTGTGTTCGACAGGCGCCAGCGTTCGTTCCAGGAAACTGCCGATCCTTACGCGGCCGAGCGCAGCTATTATCTGCAAGTCCGCGCGAACGAGATCGCTGGGCTGCATGGGCACCATCCCGAGCTGGTAATGCCACTGCCCGGTGATGAAGAAACCGCCTTACCGCCGCTGGTTTGCGCTTCGCCCGCCCCGGCCGCAGCTGCGCCGCAAGATTGATCGAAGCTTGACCGCGCGCGTGATTCGCGCTTGGCTGAGCATCTGGATGCAGGAAGGTAGCCGATGGACTTCTTCAAAGCACTGGTACCCGGCGCCATCCTGACCTTTGTGGTCAGCATGGTGATGGGCGCGAGCCATACCACCGGCGGGTGGCTGAAAATCCAGCATTACTATATTCAGGGGCATGGCCTGTACTGGTCATGGGTGCTGTTCGTGATCGCCACCGGCATCGCCTGGGCGCTGTACGTCATCACGCCGAAATAGCGCCCGTTCTGCTGGTAGCGGTGACGATGTAATTGAGCGCCAGATCATTCGACAGGTGCAGGCCCCTGGTCAGCGACCAGGCAATGCCTTGCGGCTCGCCCATGCTCAGCCCCGCGGCGCTGAGCAGCCCGCGCAGCTCGTCGGGCGTGATGAACTGGTCCCAGTGATGCGTGCCGCGCGGGATCATCCCGCTGCGCTCGGCGGCTTCGACCAGCAGCAACCGCGATCGCGCGGTGCGGTTCGGAGTGGACAGGATCAGCAGCCCGTCCGGGGCCAACGCAGCGCGCAGTGCCGCGACAAATGCCGCCGGATCAGCGACATGTTCCAACACTTCGAGCGAAGTGACCAGATCGAACCCGCTCAGCCCCAGCGCGCCTACATCGCCGCAGCGATAGTCGATTGCCAGCCCCGCTCCAGCCGCGTGTTCAGCCGCCGCCGCGATATTCTCGGCCGCCGCATCGACCCCGGTTACCGCCGCGCCCAGCCGCGCGAGCGGCTCGCACAGCAGCCCGGCCCCGCACCCGACATCGAGCGCGCGCTTGCCCGCGAGTGGACGCACCCCAAGCGAATCGGCACCCGGTTCATGGGCCAAATGCGCATCAATCGCGGCGCGGACAAAGCCCAGCCGAACCGGGTTCAACCGGTGCAACATCGCCGATGAGCCTTTGGGATCCCACCACTGCGCCGCCAGCGCGCCAAAATGCGCGGCTTCATCGGGGCGGATGGTCGTGGTCGAACTTGCATTAGCCATTACCCGACCCTAACAGGGCGCCCGCTGCAGAGCGAGCGGTTCTGCGGGCAATATTATTGCGTGAAGGACGGGACTGCGCGTGGGGCGGATCGTGATGAAATTCGGCGGGACGTCGATGGCCGGGTCCGAACGGATCCGCCGGGTCGCCAATATCGTGCGCCGCCAGCAGGCTTCCGGGCACGAGGTTGCGGTAGTGGTTTCGGCGATGGCGGGCGAGACTGACCGGCTGGTGACCTTTTGCCGCGAAGCCAATCCGCTGTTCGATCCTGCCGAATACGATGTGGTGGTGGCGAGCGGCGAGCAAGTGACCGCCGGCTTGCTGGCGATGACGCTGCAAGCGCTCGGCTGTCCGGCGCGCTCGTGGCTGGGTTGGCAATTGCCGGTACACACCGACGGCGCGCACGCCAAGGCGCGGATCGAAGGGATCGATAGCGCCGCGCTGCTGGCGAGCATGGCGGCGGGCGAGATTGCGGTGATCCCGGGGTTCCAGGGCCTATCGGATCAAGGCCGTGTCACCACGCTGGGACGCGGCGGATCGGATACCTCGGCGGTGGCGGTCGCGGCGGCAATCGGGGCAGAGCGCTGCGATATCTACACCGACGTTGACGGCGTTTACACCACCGATCCCAGGATCGTCGCCAAAGCGCGCAAGCTGAAATATGTTACCTACGAGGAAATGCTCGAGCTTGCCTCGGTCGGTTCAAAGGTATTGCAGACCCGCTCGGTCAGTCTGGCGATGAAAGAAGGCGTGCGGGTACAGGTGCTGTCCAGCTTCATCGACGATGACGCCACCCCCGCCGATGAAATCCCCGGAACGATGATCGTCAGTGACGAGGAACTAGAAGGACTCGAAATGGAAAGCCAGCTGATCACCGGTATCGCCGCCGACAAGAACGAAGCCAAGATCATCCTGACTCGCGTGCCCGATCGGCCCGGCGCGGTGGCGTCGATCTTTGGGCCATTGGCGGCGGCCAGCATCAACGTCGATATGATTATCCAGAACGTCGGGCGCGACAAAGGCGAGACTGATGTCACTTTTACGGTACCCGGAACAGACCTGCTGCGCGCGCAGACCCTGCTCGAAGCGCAGAAGGAAGCGATCGGGTTCAACCGGATCATCTGTGATGGCAAAGTTGCCAAAATCAGCGTGGTCGGGGTCGGCATGAAAAGCCACGCCGGGGTCGCCGCGACCATGTTCCGCGCGATGGCGGATCGCGGGATCAACATCCAGGCGATCTCGACCTCCGAGATCAAGGTCTCGGTGCTGATCGACGAAGATGAAACCGAGCTGGCGGTGCGGGTGCTGCATTCGGCCTATGAACTGGACGCGGAGGATACAGCCGCCTGAGCGGCTATTTCGTGCGCCGGATCCCGTAATCGATCCTGATCCGTACCCATTCGCCATATTTTGAGACCCCGCCCAGCCGCGGCGGGCGGACCCGGAACTGCCACGCGGCGGCGAGCACCGAGCGCTGGATGTTCGAGCCACCCGGATATTCGTCGAGCCCGACGCAGTCCTCAACCCGGAATTCTGCCACCGTGCGGCAGGCGATCAGCGCCCAGCCGGGACCATCGGCGGTGGACAGATACCCGCTGAGCTCGCTGTCATAGGGCTCACGATACCACGCGGCGGCATAGAGCGGCGCGCCGTTGGGGGCCGATCCGACCCGGCGGCTGTCACCCGGAGAACCGGTATCGGGCGGACCCATTTTGGGCTTGGCGGCGGGGGCTTGTCTGGGAAACTGCGATAGATCAGCCTGGGCCATTTCGGCTTTGGTGATCGGTATAACCAGCGGCGGCGGCGGCGTAGTTGGCGGGGTGACCGGGGTTACGGGTGCTGGCTGATCAGGCATCGGGCGCGGCGGCTGCGGGCTTTGCACCGATGGGGCAGCCTTGGGTTTGGCCTGGTCAGGTGCTGGATCGGCATCGGGTTCAAGCGTCACGCTGACCAGCGCCGCGCCCGGCTTTTTGGGCGGCTGCTGAGCAAAATTGAGCGATAGCAGCGCCAGAATCAGCAGTCCCTCGGCCAGCAGGGCCAGCACTGCGCCAGTCAGCCGCTCGCGCGCTTTGGCGCCAAAGCGTTCGAAATCGAGGTCAGC
>JANMBA010000294.1:0-6430 GCA_031360105.1 Novosphingobium sp. | reverse complement strand
ACAATCCAGAACAGCGCCAGCGCCAAGGCCGGCCAACGCAGCACGTGCCGCGCCTGACTGGAGGCCCCGCTATACAGGTTATGCAGCAAAACCAGCCCGCCGATCACCACCAGCAAGTGGAACGTGGTGATCGTGTGAAAGATCAAGCCGTGACTGGCGGAAAACGGAGCCAGCCGCAGCGTTAATGCCGCCTGCAACAATTCGACAAAGCCCAGCGCCAGCGCCATAGGGCGCACCGGGCGCATCGAAGAATGCCGCCCGTCGAATGCGAACAGCCGGTAAAGCGCAAACAACCAAGCCAGATTGCGGGCAGATTCGGCCAGTGCCGTCGCCGCGCTGGCGATGCCGGTCAGCGCCCCGGCCCCGGCCCAAACGCCGGTCAAGGCGGCGGCGGCAATCAATGCGCTGTGCGCCGGTCCAAACTGCTGACGGCGGCGCTGAAGCCAGCCCGCAGCGATCAGGCAGCACAAAGCGCCGATTGCCCAGCCCCCGGCAACCAGACTTGCCCCGATGCCACTGGCCAGATTCATGCTAGCGCGCTCCCTCGTGCCACAACACCACCCGCAGCGTTTGCAGCAGGATCAGTAGATCGAGGAACGGCGTGTAATTTTTGGCGTAATAGAGATCGTATTCGAGCTTATGCCGCGAATCCTCAATCGAGGCGCCATAGGGATAATTGATCTGGGCCCAACCGGTGATCCCCGGTTTGACCATATGGCGTTCGGCATAAAACGGCAGCTGCTCTTCAAGGCCAGCGACGAATTCCGGACGTTCGGGCCGCGGGCCGACAAAGCTCATCTCGCCTTTGAGTACCGACCAGGTCTGCGGCAGTTCGTCGATCCGCACCTTGCGGATGAATTTTCCCAACCGGGTGATGCGCGGATCGTCCTTGATCGCCCACTGCGCGCCATTGGCCTCGGCATCGGTGCGCATCGAGCGCAGCTTGATCACCGCGAAATCCTGCCCGAACAGCCCGACCCGGGTTTGCCGAAAGAAGGCCGGGCCTTTGCTGTCGAGTTTCACTAGCAGTGCAAACAGCACGATCACCGGCGCGGTCAGGCCGAGCAGCAGCGAGCTGGCGGCGATATCGAATAGCCGTTTCGCCACGCTGGAAATCGCGCGCCCAGACGAAAATCCATCGGAGAAAATCAGCCACGATGGATTAACCGAATCCAGATCGACCCGCCCGGTTTCGCGCTCGATAAAGCTGGAAAAATCGTTGACGTGGACCCCGGTGGTCTTGATCCGCAGCAAATCCGCGAGTGGCAAGGCATTGCGCCGCTCTTCCAGCGCCAGCACCACTTCGCTCACGCCAAGGTTTTCGACATGCCGGGTCAGGTTGTGGATCGCCCCGCGCGGGATTGCCTCAGTGACCACCGGTTGGCTCTCGGTCATCATCACATAACCGACGACCACAAACCCGCTCTCGGGCTTTTCGGACAGTTTGCGCAGCCGGTCGGCGCGCAGACCCGCGCCCAGCACCAGCACGCGGCGGCGAAAGGCCGATGCGCCCAGAATCCCGCCTACAATCCAGCGGTTAAGTACCAGCGCAATCACCGACCCGGCCATCGCGTAAGCCAGCGTTGAGCGCCAGAAATTGTGCCCGCCCAGCAAGAAGTCGAGGAATGTGATCGCGATAATACCCAGCGACACTGCCACCAGCAGCCGGGCGGTGGCAAAGCGCATCGAACGCAGCGCATCGGCGCCGTAAACTCCGACCGCGATCATCGCCGTCAGGATCACCGCCGCATAACCGATCAGTTGCCCGGCGCGGTCGCCCAGCGGCCCCAGATGCATTGCGATCTGGCTGGCGCGCAGGCGCCATGCTGCTTCGCCCACGCCGATCAGCAGCGCGATATCGATCAGTCCCAGCAAAATCACTGCATGGGGAATATAGTGTTTGAACAGGCGGATCATAATCCGGCAGTCGCCCTTTAAACAGTGTCTGAAATAACTGCCTAAAGGCCAGAGGTGAAATGTCGGTAAATTTTACAGCATCTGGTTAACGCAAATGCGCGCAGCGACTTTAGAAATTGAACGGGGTCAATTCGCGACTGCGTTCGTCGAACCGCAACGCCGCACCGCGCGGAGGAAGCGAGCGCTGTTGGCAATCGGGGCGGTGGCAACGCGCGCAACCAGGGCCAGTGCGAACTGCTTGCTCCAGGCCAAGCGCCGCGCCACGCGCCTGCGCCAATTGCCCGGCTAAGGCGGCATCGAGCCCCAGCACGACCACGAACTGCGCCCCCTCACCGCCCAGCGCGCCGCTGCCCTGAACCGTGCGGGCCAGCGTGAACCAGTGCGAGGACTGCCCGGCGCTGTCGGTGAATTCGATATTCTGCACCCCGATCCGCCCGGATCGCTCGAACGCCTGATGAACATTCCACAAGGGACAGCTTTGCTCGGTTTCGAGCAGCACCGTGCCGCTGGCCCCAGCGTAGCGCTTGGAGAACTGCCCAGCCCGGTCGATCCGCGCCATGAAGAACGGCAACCCGCGCTGACCGATCCGCTGCAACGTCGTCAGCCGGTGTGCCAGTTGTTCAAACCCCACATTGAAGCGCCGTTGCAGGATCGTCAGATCGTATCCCGTGTCCTCGCAAGCGCGCATGAACCGGCCATAAGGCATCAGCAGCGCCGCCGCGAAATATCCTGCCAGGTGGCGGCGGAACATTCGCCAGGCGGCGCGATCTGCAAATCCGGCCCCGTCAGCCAGCGCGGCAATCTGGTCGCGCTGCTCGAGCAAGGCCAGTTGCACCGCAATCTGGAAATTGCGCGATGATTGGTCGAGCAGTTCAGACAATTGCAGTTGCCGCGCGTGCAGGTCAAGCCGCCGCAGCGCGTCGGGCATCACGTCGGCGGGCAGCACTCGCACCGAAAGCTGGTGCCGCTGGCGCAACCGTTCGGCCAGCGCCGCGCCCATCTCTGGGCTGGACAACCGCAATTCGTCGGACAAAGTCTCGGCGGCCAGATCAAGATCAGCAAAGTGGTTGCGCCAGCGTTCAATCTCGCGGCGAACCAGATCCATTGGGTCATTGTCGCGCGCCCCACCCGCTGCACTCGCGCTGCCGCTGGCATCAAACAGTCGCGCAAATGCTAACGCGGCTTGCGGCGCGGCGGAAAGCCATTCGGCAATTTCATCTCGGTCGATGGCCAGATCGGCGAACCGCTCGTCACCCAGCCGCCGCCGCAGCCCGTCGATCCCGCCAACCGCATCATCCTGGCGCAGACTACGCGGATCGAAGTCGAAGTTCTCCGCCAGTTGCACCAAAAGCCGCGCCGAAAGCGGACGCTGGTTGCGTTCGATCAGGTTGAGATAAGAGGGCGAGATCGCCAATCGCGCCGCCATCGCCGCTTGAGTGAGCCCTTCGCGCCGCCGCAAGCGGCGGATCGTCGGTCCAGCATGAAGCGCGGTCTCAGCCATAGCGCCATCTGTCATAAAAGTTACAATATTGCAAGAGAATGCCGCTTATATAGCGCAATCCGACAACATTTTTTGTCATTTCCATTACCCTTGCATGCTGCACTGCACTACCACGACGACTACTGCTCCCCAGGAGACCACCATGACGTATACCGACACTATCGCCCAAACCCGGCAGATCATCGCCGATCAACCCAGCTGGGATGGGATCAGCGCCGAATCGGTCGCTCGGATGCGTGCGCAGAACCGGTTCCGCACCGGACTCGACATTGCCAAGTACACCGCCGGGATTATGCGCCGCGACATGGCGGCCTACGATGCCAATCCGGCCGATTACACCCAGTCGCTGGGTTGCTGGCACGGGTTCATCGGTCAGCAAAAGTTGATCTCGATCAAGAAGCATTTCGGAACCACCAAGGGCCGGTATCTGTATCTGTCGGGCTGGATGATCGCCGCATTGCGCAGCGAATTTGGTCCCCTGCCCGATCAGTCGATGCACGAAAAGACCAGTGTTTCAGCGCTGATCGAAGAACTGTACACGTTCTTGCGGCAAGCCGATGCGCGCGAGTTGGGCGGAATGTTCCGCGATTTGGATGCGGCGCAAGCTGCTGGCGATGCCGTCAAAGTCAAGGCGATCCAGCACGCGATCGACAACCACGAAACGCACGTTGTGCCAATCATCGCCGATATCGACGCCGGCTTCGGCAATGCCGAGGCGACCTATCTGCTGGCCAAAAAAATGATTGAGGCTGGTGCCTGCGCGCTGCAAATCGAAAATCAGGTGTCTGACGAAAAGCAGTGCGGACATCAGGACGGCAAAGTTACCGTCCCGCACGAAGACTTCCTCGCCAAAATTCGCGCGATCCGTTACGCCTTTATGGAACTGGGCGTCGAAGACGGAATTATCGTCGCGCGCACCGATTCGCTCGGCGCTGGCCTGACCAAGCAAATCGCGGTCACGCACGCAGCAGGCGATATTGGCGATCAGTACAACAGCTTCCTCGATTGCGATGAAGTTGCAATCGGTGCCATCGGCCATGGCGAAGTGTTGATCAGCCGCGACGGCAAATTGCTCCGGCCCAAACGGCTGCCATCGAACCTGTTCCAGTTCCGCGCGGGCAGCGGCGAAGATCGCTGCGTGCTGGACTGCATCACTTCGCTGCAGAACGGTGCCGATTTGCTGTGGATCGAGACGGAAAAGCCGCACATCTCGCAGATCGCGGGCATGGTGGACCGGATCCGCGAAGTCATCCCCAATGCCAAGCTGGTGTACAACAATTCGCCCAGCTTCAATTGGACGCTGAATTTTCGCCAGCAAGTGTTCGATGCGTGGAACGAAGCAGGTAAGGACGTGTCAGCCTATGACCGCGCCAAGCTGATGAGCGTCGATTACGACCCCACCGACCTGGCCGCCGAAGCCGACGAACGGATCCGCACCTTCCAGCGCGATTCGGCCGCCCGCGCCGGGATTTTCCATCACCTGATCACGCTGCCAACCTATCACACAGCCGCGCTCAGCACGGACAATCTGGCCCGCGAATACTTCGGCGACCAAGCGATGCTGGGCTATGTCAAGAACGTCCAGCGCGAAGAAATCCGCCAAGGGATCGCTTGTGTGAAGCACCAGAACATGTCCGGTTCGGACATTGGTGACGATCACAAGGAAATGTTCGCCGGTGAAGCTGCGCTCAAGGCGGGCGGTGCTGACAATACGATGAACCAGTTCGCGGCCTAAGGCTGCACTGCTCTCCTGGGGAGGAGAAACGACGGTCGTCGGAGCGCCCCTTTCGCTCTGGCGGCCGTCAATTCATTCGTAACCATAGGCCCGAACCCGGCGGTTAACCTTCTTGCGTTAAACCCCGCCTATGCGTCGCACTGTCCCTACGGGATCGCTTTCATCAAAGCTGATCAAACACTTCGCCGTAGCGACAGTGGCCTTGACCGGATTGCTGGCGATATTTGCCAGCGACGCTGATTGGAGTTCGCAGTCGCAAACGCGGTCGGCCGGGACGAAAAACCAGTTGGATGCAACCGGCACCGTACAGCTTGCAACAGAGCCTCTGGCGGGTAAACTAAAAGTCAGGCCGGGCCCAGGCGGCGGAAGTTTTGAACCAGACCCAAGCTATGATTTCGGCGATGGCGGGGGCAATAGCGCATCGCCCCCCGCACCGCAGCAAGTCGTTCGATCGTTCGACGGTCACAGCGCTCCTCCGCTTGGACTAGCCGACGCCCCTGACGCAACTATGATCGTCGATGGCGGACAATCGCCCGCCGAAGATCCACTGTTGAACAAAGCCAAAATCCGAGCAAAAAGTGCCTTAACCGCACAGCAGTCGGCCGTTATCACCGCCAATTCAGCCCGCCGCTCGGGTCAGCCGGGTGAATTCGACTAAGCCACGACCCGCCCAGAACGGGTTGTGCAAGCCTCTTCTCCTTTCGCAGAGCTCGATTCCGCTGTCCAGATGCAACCGTTGTGAGCGAGCGCATAATGCGCCTCGCGATGACCAACTGATGTCTGGCGCCCTTGCGTCGTCTGCTAATGAGCCAGGCATATTTCCGATCGTCAACGGACCGAGAAAGCCGACGAAGAACATGGCCGTGATGAGATGCGAGTCGGACGATATATGACCGCTTGAGCTCAGGCATTCCACTTTTCAAATCGAGTGTGACGAAAGCGAAGTCGCTGGTCCAGCACCCGCAACAATTTTGTAGGTACTGCAATCGGTTCGTTAGCTCGGGCGCAATGGCGCAATGGGCCGAACTCGAACTTGCCGAATTTCAATGGGCTTTAACTCTACAATCTGTCGCATACCGAAAGGCAATCACATTTCATGACCATCGCCTGACGCAAACTTGATTCGCACAAAGACCTTAAATGCTCCGGGATCAGAGCCATAGTCAGGCTTGCATGTCGAAGGTATGAAATCCCTGGTGTATGAGCCGCCGAGCCGCAACGAGAAGCCATGTTGCTGAAACAGGGTCCGCTCGTAGCCAACGGTTAGTGCCTTCACC
>JANMBA010000284.1:0-1765 GCA_031360105.1 Novosphingobium sp. | reverse complement strand
TCGCTCCGCTCCGGCCACCTCCCCCAAAGGGGGAGACTCTTGTAAGTGATCGAAACCGCTTACGCCAAGATCAACCTCGCGCTGCATGTGCGGCGGCGGCGGGATGATGGGTATCATGAGTTGGAGACATTGTTCGCGTTTGTCGATGCGGGGGACGTGCTGTCAGCGCGCCCGGCAGCGCGCGATGAGCTCATAGCGGTTGGTGAGTTCGCCCAGCAACTAACTGATCCGTTTGACAACATCGTGGCGAAGGCGCTCCTCGCTCTGCCGCATGGGCCGGGTTGGGCAGTGACGCTGGAAAAGAACCTGCCAGTGGCGGCTGGCCTGGGCGGCGGCTCGGCGGATGCGGGCGCGGTGTTCCGGATGGTCGAGGCGCAGCATGGTTTGCCCGCTGACTGGCCAGATCGTGCGGCAAAACTTGGCGCCGATGTGCCGGCCTGCGTCCGCTCGATCACCTGCATCGGGCGCGGGACGGGGACTGATCTGACCGAACTCGCCAGCGACTTGACCGGCACCGCAGTGCTGCTGGTCAATCCGCGCGTTCCGCTCAGCACCGGGCCGGTATTCGCCGGTTGGGACGGCGAAGACCGCGGGCCGCTGCCGCAAGGATCGGTGCGCGAGATGGCGCTGGCCGGGCGCAATGACCTTGCGGCCAGCGCCATCGCGCTGTGCCCGGCGATCGCAGACGTGCTTGCAGCATTGCGCCAGACCAAGCCGCTGCTGGCGCGGATGTCCGGCTCGGGCGCGACTTGCTTTGCGCTGTATGACGACGCGGATCAGCGGGATGTGGCGCGGGCGCAGGTAAATCCGGCCTGGTGGACCATGTCGGGCAAGCTGCGATGAGCGATCACGAAGCATACCGGCTGCTTGGCTCGCCCCGGTTTGGCGGAATTCTGGTGGTGTCCGACCACGCTTCAAACCGGGTGCCCGAGGGCATCGATCTGGGGATCGATCCGGCGCTGCTGGGCCTGCACATCGCCATCGATCTGGGCGTGGCCGAAGTCGGCGCGCTGCTGGCGCAGCGCTCCGGGATCGCGGCGTTTCAAGGCAATGTCAGCCGCCTCGTCTGCGATTGCAACCGCGAGGAGCACGCGCCCGGCGTCATCCCGATTGCCAGCGACGGCCACGCGATCCCCGGCAATGCGCTGGATCACGCAGCGCATCAGGCGCGGCTTGAACGGTTTTTCCGCCCCTACCATCAGGCGCTGGCCGAACTGCTCGATGCAGCGCCGCCCGCGCTGATCCTCTCACTGCACAGCTTCACGCCTGCGCTCGCCACCAGCGATCAGCCGCGCCCATGGCAAGTCGGCGTGCTGTATAATCAGGACGACCGCGCCGCGCGGCTGGCGATCCCGCTGCTCGAAGCCGAAGGCTTGGTAGTGGGCGACCAAGAGCCTTATTCGGGCCAATTGCTCAATGCGACAATGAACCGCCACGCTGAGGCAGACGGGCGGCCCTATCTGGGGATTGAAATTCGGCAGGACCAGATTGCTGGCGCGGCGGGGCAGGCTGAATGGGCCGAGCGGTTGCACCGGATCTGCAACAAAGTTGCGTTGAAGCTGGGGGATTAGGCGTGTAGGGCCGCCGACGAAGCCCAGTTTGCGAAAGATCACTACCCATGCCTGTCTATCGTTCACGCACCTCAACTCATGGCCGCAATATGGCGGGTGCGCGCGGGCTGTGGCGCGCGACGGGGATGAAAGATGGCGATTTCGGCAAGCCGATCGTCGCGGTGGTCAATTCGTTTACCCAGTTCGTGCCGGGT
>JANMBA010000271.1:0-13331 GCA_031360105.1 Novosphingobium sp. | reverse complement strand
GTTGGCTGCAGGGTGGCATAGCTATAATCGACCGGCAGATTGAGCGCGATCCCGCCGCTTTCCACCCGCAGCGGCTGCGCGATACGCAGGCCCAGCCGGTCACCTGCTTTGAACACACCCTCGCGCCCGGCATCGAAAGCCCAGGCCGAGCTGGTCAGACGGCCACCCCCCGCGACCGAGCCGCCGCTGCGCGGGCTGGTCAAGCCGCTGCGCCACTGCGCGGCGAGCCGCCAACCGGACGAGGGATACCATTGTCCGCTGGCATCGAGGAACAGGCTGCTGGCTCCGCCGCTGCCAAAGCCTTCGCTAAGCCGCGCGCCCAGGATCGTGCGGTGCTCGGTCAGCCAGCTGGCGCCCAGCGCCAGGTGCAGATTGCCGAATGCGCGGTCAGCCGCCAGACCATAGCGGTCAGCCCGGTCATAGCGTTGCTGATCGCGCCCGTTCAGCGACGCGAAGACCGGCGCGGCGCTGATTGGCGCGCCGTGCTCGGCGCTGACCGAAAGACCCCACTGCCCGGCCTGCTGGTGCCAGGCCAGCGACAGCACATTGGCCTGCCCGAAGCCTTGATCATCACCCGGCGTGCGAGCGATTAGGAAGGCAGGCTGCTGGCGGCCCTGCAATTGTGCCACCAACCCGTCCGAACCCTGCGCAAAGCCAAATGCGAGCTTCGAATTGGGGGTGAGGCGTGCCACCACTTGCCCGGCCAGCACGCGCGCGACCTGCGCATCGGCCAGCGACAGTTTGAGCATGCCTTGCCACGGCAGCCGCTGGGTGCGTCCCTGCGCATCGACCGAGAACGCCAGCGACAGCTGCTCGTTGCCCAGCGCGACCTGGCGCGCCCGGGCGGTCAAAGCTGGGCCAAGCCGCGGCTGGATCTGCGCGCTGCGGATGCCAGCGCTCAGATCGTACTGATAAGCGCGCCGATAGCCATCGAGCACGATCGCGCCGAAGCTCTGGTTTTTTCCGGTGGCATCACCCATCGGGGCTGAGGTGACCACGGTGGTATCGCTCAGCGATATTGCCACGATCGATCCGGCCAGGCTGGTGGTGCCTTGGGGCGCGAAGGCCTTGGTAATGTTGAGGATGCCGCGCCCATAGATCGGATCGGTGCCCGCCGCGCCGCCATCGTTGGCGCTGCGCAGCAGCAGGTCAACCACTTGCCCGGCGGTCAGATTCGGGAAAGCCTGACGCAGCAGTGCAGCGGCTCCAGCGATTTGCGGCGCGGAGAAGCTGGTGCCCGAAAAGACAAACGCGGAGCGCGTGCCATCGGGATTGTTCACCACTTTGAGCGTGCCGTTCTCGTAAACGCAGCACACCCGCTCGCCGCGAGCCGACAGGAACCACGCCGCTTCGCTCCCGGCTTTGTTGCTGAAAGCGGAAATGACGTCGCTGGCGTTGACCGAGCCGGCAATGATGACATTGCCGTTGCCGGCCGCGCGCAGTCCGCTGGCAAATGGATCGGGATTGTTCGGATCAACTGCGGCATCGGTCGAATCGCCGTCGTTGCCCGCCGAAATGACTACTACCACCCCGTTGGCGGCGGCATTGGCCACCGCGCTGCGCAATTGCGAATTGGGCGGCGATCCGCCCAGCGACAGGTTGATGACCTTGGCCCCGGCGGCGACCGCCGCATTGACCCCGGCGGCGATGCTGCTGTCGGAGAAGGTGCAGCCGGTTTTGGGATCGCTCGCCACCACAGTGGCGCAAGTGCCCAGACTGTCCGCGCGGAAGGCGGCGATATTGGCGTCGAATGCGATCCCCAGGATCCCGGTGTTATCGCGCGCGGCGGCGGCGACCAAAGCAACATTGGTGCCGTGATCGCTGTCGGCATTGGTCAGCCCCCGATTGCTGACGACATCGCGCGAGGCGGCGCTGATCCGCCCGGCAAATTCGGGGCTGGTGGTGTCGATCCCCGAATCGATGATCGCAATCGTCACTCCGGCACCGGTAATACCGGCGGTCCAGGCGGTAATCGCGCCGTGTTGAGCCGGACCGGTCGAGCGGTTGTATTCGCTAGTCAGGAACGCCGCGCTGGAAGTCGGCGCGGGGGCCGGGGCCGGGGCCGGGCTTGGTGCTGGCGTCGGAGTCGGTGCCGGGGCGGGTGCCGGGACCGGGCTCGGCGCGCTGCCAACCGAACCGCCGCCGCACCCGGCAACCAGGCCAAGCGCCAGCAAGGCAGCGGCCAGGTGCCAGCGGGCCTCGAACAAAATGGGCTTGGACATGCGAACGACCCTGTTATCGGGGCCGGCTAACAAGGCACCGGCATCCTGCTTTGACGATCCTTTTGCCACGACCGCGATTAACGTGGTATTTCTTTCGCACTAGGCGGCCAGTCTGCTTGCCCGGATGCGGCGCAGGCGATAGGCGCGCATTCATTGGCGCAAATGGTGCGGCGCTGTCAGGAGAAACCCCCGATGTCTGCCGATTTGCCTGCTGATTTATCCGCCGCGATCGATCAGGCCTGGGAAGCCCGCGACCAAATAACCGCCGAAAGTACGGTGGTGCGCAATTCGGTCAATCTGGTGCTCGATTTGCTTGATCGCGGCGCGGAGCGCGTGGCCGAGCCTGATGGGCGGGGCGGCTGGCAGGTCAACCAATGGCTTAAGAAGGCAGTGTTGCTGTCGTTCCGGCTCAATGACAATGCGGTGATGGACTATGGCTCGGCTGGCGCGCCGTCGTTCGATAAAGTGCCGCTGAAGTTCACCGGGTGGGATGCCGCGCGGTTTCGTGCGGGCGGGATCCGGGCCGTGCCCGGCGCGATCGTGCGGCGCGGGGCGCACATCGGCAAGAACGTGGTCCTGATGCCCAGCTTCGTGAATATCGGCGCTCACGTCGGTGATGGCACGATGATTGATACCTGGGCTTCGGTCGGGAGCTGCGCGCAGGTCGGCAGCAATTGCCATATCTCGGCGGGGGCCGGGATCGGCGGCGTGCTCGAACCGATGCAGGCTAATCCCACGATCATCGGCGACAATTGCTTTATCGGCGCACGCTCGGAAATCGTCGAAGGCGTGATCGTCGGCGAAGGCTGTGTGGTCGCGATGGGGGTGTTCATCACCGCTACCAGCAAGATTGTCTATCGCGATACCGGTGAGGTTATCACTGGGCACATTCCGCCGTTCAGCGTGGTGGTGCCCGGCGCGATGCCGGGCAAGCTGCTGGCCGATGGATCGCCCGGGCCCTCGCTCGCCTGCGCGGTGATCATCAAGTCGGTCGATGCGCAGACGCGCGCCAAGACCGCGATCAACGAACTGCTGCGCGATTGATCCTGCGGCTTGGCCCTGTGGCGCGCTGCCTGCCGCTGCTGCTGGCGATGCTGGTGGCGCCGGTGAGGGCCCAGCCCGGCACGCCCGAGGCGATCCCGCTGGAAGTGGCGCAGATCGTCAAAAGCTTCCCGCATGATCCGCGCGCGTTCACCGAAGGGCTGTTCATCGACCGGGGCCAGTTGTTCGAAAGCACCGGCGAGACGGGGCGTTCCTCAGTGCGCGAAGTTGAGCTGGCGAGTGGCAAGGTGCTGCGCTCGGTGGCCATCCCCGCGCCGCAATTCGGCGAAGGAATCGCGCCATGGCAAGGCCAGATTCTGAGCCTGACATGGCGCGATGGGACCGGCTATCGCTGGAGCCGCAAGGCCTTTAAGCGGCTCGGAACATTCCGTTACACCGGCGAGGGCTGGTCGCTGACCAGCACGGGTCAGCAGTTGGTGATGTCGGATGGCAGCGATACGCTGCGGTTCATCGATCCGCGTTCGTTTGCGGTCAAACGCACGCTCAAGGTTACAGTGCAGGGGCACCCATTGCGGCTGCTCAACGAGCTTGAATGGGTCGATGGGCAAATTCTCGCCAATGTCTGGATGACCGATTACGCGGTGCGGATCGATCCTGGCAGCGGCCAGGTGGTGGGGCTGATCGATCTGACCGCGCTGCACCAGGCCGCCGGAACATTCGGACAAGACCAAGTCGCCAACGGGATCGCGTGGGATAGCCAGGCCCGCAAGCTGTACTTCACCGGCAAGGAATGGCCCGCGCTGTTCGAGGTTAAGCTGGTCGCGGCCCAGCCCAGTCAAAAGTAAGTGGCGTTTTCCAGTGGCGGATCGCTGCGGTGGGCATAGGCATAAGCCTCCGCGCCCTTGAGCACCCGCATGATGTTGCGACTGGCGAGCTTTTCCAGATCGGCCTGGCTCCACCCCCGCCGCGCCAGTTCGGTGAACAGGGCTGGGTATTTGGAGACGTCCTCCATTCCCGCAATCGTTACGTCGATCCCGTCGATATCACCGCCGAGGCCAACATGATCGGCCCCGATCCGTTTGGCGATGTAATCGAGGTGATCGGCCACGTCGGAGACCGACCCGCGCGGCATCGGGTGGTCCTTGTCCCACACCGCCAGCGCGGCCTTGGCCGCTTCCGGACTGCCGCGATTGAGCGCTTTGAACCGCGCTTCTGCGGCGTCGTGCTCGGCGCTCCACTGGCGTCCCGTTTCGAGCACATAGGGCGGGTAGAAATTGACCATCACGATCCCGCCGTTGGCCTTGATCGCATCGAGCGCTGCGTCGGTCACGTTGCGCGGATGCGGGTCAAGCGCGAAGGCGTTCGAATGGCTGACGATGACCGGCGCGCCCGCAATCGCCAGCGTATCGAGCATCGTCTTTTCCGAGACATGCGCCAGATCGACCAGCATGCCCAGTCGCTCCATTTCGCGCACCACCTGTTTGCCGTAATCGGTCAGCCCGTTGTGCACCGGCGCATCGGTTGCGCTATCGGCCCAGGCGGTGTTCTTGAAGTGCGTCAGCGTCATGTAGCGCGCGCCCAGCGCGTACATCTGGCGCAGCACTGCAAGGCTCCCGCCGATCGAATGACCGCCCTCCATCCCCAGCAGCGAGGCGATCTTGTGCTGGTTCCACGCGGCTTCGACGCAGGCCGTATCGGTGCAGAACTGCATTTCGGCCGGGTAGCGCGCGACCAGCCGCTTGATCACATCGATCTGTTCCAGCGTGGCCTGCACCGCCTGCTGGTCAGTCAGATTGGCCGAGACATAGACTGACCAGATCTGCGCGCCGACATGGCCCTGCCGCAGCCGGGTCAGGTCGGTCTGCATTGCGCTCACGTTCTTGGCGGGTTCGGCGGTGCGCGTGGTGTCGCGGAAATCAAAGTCACCCAGCACGTCGCCGCGCCGATCGCGCAACTGTTCGGCGACGTCGTTATGCGCGTCCCACACGGGCGCAGCGTTAAGTGCAGCCACGGCGATCTGCTCGGCGGTGCGGGCGGGTCTGGCCGGAAGCGAGCCCGCCAGCGCCAGACTGGAAACCGCAGTTAAGGCCAGCAGCAAATATCGCATCACGCGGTCCTCTCAAAAATCTGCGGGTAGCCTAACGCGCCGTGGCGATCAGGTCGAGCCGATTGCGCGCCAACCCCGCCCGGCGGGCGGAACCAGCTCTTAATCTGCGCGTTGTGAACATGATAAACGCACGCAAAGGTAGCTTATGGAACGCCAGAACGAAGAAGTGCACGTCACCACTGAAGAAGCGCGCGGCGGCCAGACCGGGATGGGCGTGCGCTATGTTTTGGTGATCTCGCTGGCTTTGGCGATCACCGTGCTCAGCGCGCTGTGGCTGGTCGGTGCGCGCGGTCCTGCGCAAACGGGACAAGCCGCTGCAACCAGCGCCATGCCAGAACCTTCCCCGCCAGCGCCGGCCTCGACTTAGCAGCTCGCTCTGATCCTACCCGGACGATCGGCGCGGGGTGGTGCGCAGCAGTGCTACCGCCGCCAAGGTCACCAATGCGGCAATGGCAAAGGCTATTCCGGGGAAATGGATTGGCGCGCTCGGCCCGGTGAACCAGGCCATCGGTTTGACCAGCAAGCCCGGCGCGATTACCGCACCCAGCCCCATCATCATCGCCGAAAGCCCCTGCACTTCGCCCTGCTCGCCCGCACTGGCCCGGCGTGAGAGCATCGCCATCAGGCTTGGCTGAACCAGCGATTGCACCGCGATCGAACTCATCAGCAGCCCGGCCACGACGGTGCTGGTGCACAGCGCATAGCCGGTAAACCCGGCGGCCGCGCCCAGCATTCCAAGCTGTGCGGCGTTCCGCTCGCCCAGCCGTTTGACCACGCGGCCGGTCAGGAACACCTGGCTAAGCGCGATCACCACTCCAACCCCGGCAAAGCTCAGTCCGATCATCTGATCGCTCCACCCCAGCTGCGCGATCGTCCAGAAGCTCCAGGTCAGCGGATAAACCAGACTGGCAACTTGCCACACCAGCAGGACCAGCGCGATCCGCCGCATGCCGGGCGAAGCAGCGGCAGTCTTCCACGCACCGAACGGATTGGCGCGTGCCAGGCTGAACGGGCGGCGCAGTTCGGGCCTCAGCGTCTCGGGAAATAACCACAGTCCATACAAAAAATTGGCCGCCGCCAGCGCCAACGCAGCATAGAACGGGGCGGTATCGCCCCACTGGCTCAGCAAGCCGCCCAGTGCTGGCCCGGCGATGAACCCCACCCCGAACGCGGCCGAGACCATGCCAAAGCCTTTGGCGCGGTCCTCGGGTGCAGTAACATCGGCAAACGCAGCCTGCGCCGGGCCAAAGCTGCCGCCGAACACCCCCGTCAGCACGCGCCCGAAAATCACCATGCCGACGCTGCTGGCCAGCGCCAGCACCAGATAGTTGGCAGCCATCCCGGCCAATGCCACCAGCAACACCTTGCGCCGCCCAAGCGCGTCGGACAGATTGCCAAGCACCGGTGCGGCGATGAAGCTCGCCACCGCCATCGCCAGGCTCATCCAAGCGCCTGCATCGATTGCTGCATCAAGCGGCAGTGATCCAACCCGCATCAGCAAACGCGGCAGCACCGGCATGATCAGGCCAAAGCCCATTGCATCGAGCAGGATCGTGATCAGCACGAACCGCAGCGCGTGCGGACTGGGCAGGGCTGGCGGCTCGGAAGTCATGGCGCGGGGGGGCACGGCAGACGCGAAGTTGGTCATCGTCCAGAATTGCGGCCCACCGCCGGGCACGGACCATTCACTGACCACCGCATAACCCAGATTCTGATACAGCCCCACGTTGCTGGGGGTGGCCGTCTCCAGCACCGTGGGCACCCCGCGCGTTGCTGCTTGCGCATGCCCGGCGCGGATCGCCAGCCCGCCCAGGCCCTTGCCCTGACAATCGGGCCGGACGCCGGCAATCCGCAGGTACAGCCAACGCTCGTCCACTGGCAAATGCGCCCGGATCGCATCGTCGAGCCGGATCGCACGCGGGATATGCCGCCCGAAGATCGGTACGAACCGCAGCGCGCCGGGGTGCCAGATCGGCTCGTGCAAATGGACCGCGCCCGGCGGCCGCCACAGCGTGACGACCTCGGCCCCCGAGGTGCCAAGGATCAGCCCGTGCCGCAAATGGTCGGCGAACAACCAGCGGTAGAGCCGGGTCAGTCGGCGCGGGCGGCTGGCCGGATCGGGCATCATGAAGGCGATGGCCGGATCGTCCTGAAATGCCGCCGCCAGGGTAGCGACAGCCGCGTCGCAGTGCTGCGGGCCAAGCTGGATAATGGTGCGGTTCATCGGCTTGTCTCTACCCGATCGCGCCGCGAGGTAAATGGGCTGTACTGGTCAACTGCGCCGCAACCTGTCATTCGCCCGGTGATGAATGACCCCCGCCTGCAGATCATGGTCGATGCCGATGCCTGCCCGGTCAAGGACGAGGTTTACAAGGTCGCGCTGCGTCATGGCGTCAGTGTGGTGGTGGTGGCCAACATGGCGCTGCGGGTGCCGCCGCATCCGCTGATCAGCCGGGTCGTGGTATCGGGCGCGTTCGATGCCGCCGATGATTGGATCGCCGCGCGAGCCGATCCGCACAGCGTGGTCGTCACTGGCGATATCCTGCTCGCTGAGCGCTGCCTTAAGGCCGGCGCGAGCGTCATCGCACATACCGGCAAACCCTTCACGCTGGCCTCGATCGGCGGGGCGATAGCAACCCGCGCGATCATGGCCGATCTGCGCGCCGGGGCCGACGGAATGACTGGCGGTCCGGCCCCGTTCGCCAAAGCCGATCGCTCACGCTTCCTTTCAGCGCTGGACGAAGCGCTGGTCCGGCTGGGCCGCATTCCGCGCTGAACCCTGCGCTAGCCGCTCGACAAGCCGGCCCTGCCACGCCACAATAGCCCTGCGGGCATTCAGCCTGTGCGGAGAGCCGAGATGGCCAAGAGCCAGAAGAAAACGAACAAGGAAACGCGCAAACCCAAGGCCGAAAAGCCCAAGAAGAACAACGCGTCGCAGCCTTCGCAAAAAGGCGCGGTGCTCAGCGACAAGAAGTAACCCCGCGCCAATTATGACCGCGCTGTTCGCCGCCCCCGCGCCGCAATCGCGCCCGCGCGCTGCGCTGCGTTGGCTGCTTGCGCTGGCTTACCTCATCGCGGGCATCGCGCATTTGCGCTCGCCCGCCGGGTTCCTCCAGATTACCCCGGGCTGGGTCCCGGATCCTGCGCTGGTGGTCGCGCTGACCGGGCTTGCGGAACTTGCCGGAGCGATCGCGCTGGCGGCGATCCCGCGGCTGCGCTGGGCCGCCGGGATCGGCCTCGCGCTTTATGCGGTCTGCGTGTTTCCGGCGAACATTCACCACGCGCTCAGCCACATCGCGATCGGCGGGCGCGAACTTGGCTGGTGGTATCACGGTCCGCGCTTTGTGTTGCAGCCAGTGCTGGTGTGGCTGGCGCTGTGGACCGGCGGGGTGACCGACTGGCCGCTGCGCCGCCGCAGCTGACCCGGAACCAATCGCCCGCTGCGCCGTTGATCAGGCAACCGCCAAGACGGAGCTGATCATGCCGCGCCACGCCCCCAGGATTGCCGCATTTGCCCTGGCCAGTGCGGCGCTGGGCAGCTTGCTGGCCCTTACCGTCCCGACCGAGCTGCGCACCAACCCGAATTCCAGATTGGAACAGCTGAGCACGCCGCAAATCGTGGACTATTCCGGAGCAGACCATGTGATCAACGGCCAGGATTCGTATCCGGTGGTCTATTCGCCGCAGTACCTGGCGGTGACCGGTGCGGCCGAGCGGGCGCGGCTGACGCAATCGGAGCAGCGCGCAGCTGAGGACTTTGGCTACGATCAATCCGGTGGTGCCCGCGATGCCGCGCTTGATCGTGACGGTGCCGGCGAGCTGAGGGGCGCGCTGATGGGCGAGGTGATGGTGCGCCGCAGTTCAACTGCCAACGCCGATAAAGCGCCACTCGAAAGCCCGGAATTAGCCGAAGACAATCCGCCTGAAGGCTGAGCCGAACCGCGTTCAACCCAGCAGCCACGTCCCCAGCAGCCGGCCGAACGGAAACGTGAAAAACCCGGCGATCAGCAGCGCGCCGGTGACCATTCCGCGCACCGCGCGGCGGTGGCGTTTCAGGTTGTGACTGCGGGCGGTCAGCACGATCACCGGGACTTGGATCAGCGTCCAGATCGAGAGCACGTGAATCACCGAAAAGCCGCCGTGATTAATCAGCTTGATGCCTAGGCTAAGCGCAGCGGTGAGCGTCATACTGCCGCTCCAGATCCAGCCCAGCAGGCGGTGGCGCGCATCGCCCCGGCGGCGCAGCAGCATTACCGGGGTCAGCCCCAGCGCGATCACGATGGTTGCCAGATGCGCCCAGATGATCGGCGGCACTTTGTGCCATTCGGCCTGACCGCGCGCCACTGCGAGCAGCACCACCGCGAGCATCAGCGCTGCCCCGGCGGCCAGCATGCGTTCGTAAGTATCGGGCGCCAGGACCCCGGCTGGCCGCGCAGTGGGCGCAGGTTCCATCGTGCTCGCAGCCACCTGCTCCGCCATCCAATTCGCTCCCGCCGTTAAGAAACCCGCCCGATTTCTCGGCCATCGCGGCTTCAAGGTCAACCGTGCTGCGCCAGGCCGAGATCGGGTATCACGAGGTCGTCGCGGGGCAGACCACGCCGAACGAGCTGCGGGCGCTGGCGGAACGGTTGGTGCCAGAGGGGTGAGCTCAGTTCTTGCAGTGTTCCCACTTGATACGGATGTGCTTAGCTGGGCCCACGCTTTATACGAAATGCGGTTTTCGTTGAAAGTGCGCGGCGAACTTGCTAGTTCGGTTTAATGGACAAAAACGGATTTTCGGGCGCGTGCAGCGGCCAACTCGTACTTACAATCGGGGGACGCAAGGCGTTCGTGCCCGATCCATTGCCACCGCAGAAAATCGATCTCAATTCCATTCTTCCTATCTTGAGTCGCGCCACGCAGGCCGTCGGCGAGCTCAAGGGGATCGGCCGGACCATTCCCAATCCCATGCTGCTGGTCCGGCCGCTCCAGCGCCGGGAAGCGGTGTCGTCCTCGGGCATGGAGGGCACCTACACAACCCTGAGCGACCTGTTCCTGTTCGAAGCCGGGGCAAGTGCGCCCGATCGGCAAGCGGACAACCGCGAAGTGCTCAACTACGTCCGCGCGCTTGAGGGCGCGATTATCGATCTCGATACCCTGCCGATTTCGGCTAGGCTGATCCGCCGGGCGCATGGCACCCTGCTAAGCGGCCTCTCGAATACGCGCGGCGCGCAAGTCGAAGCAGGCGAGTTCAAGCGCGACCAAAACTGGATCGGCGGTAGCGGCTCGATCGAAACCGCCCGGTTCATCCCGGCCCCGCCGCAGGCTACTCCAGACGCTATCGACACGCTGATGAAATTCATCAACCGGGCCGATCGCGACGATGCCTCGCCGCTGATCGACGTTGCGCTGGCGCATTACCAGTTTGAAGCGATCCACCCCTTCGGTGACGGCAACGGCCGCGTCGGGCGAATGCTGATTGCGCTGATGCTGGCGGAGCGCGGCGTGTTGCCGCAGCCATTGCTCTACGTGAGCCCGTGGCTGGAACGCCACAAGACGTTCTACATCGATCTGATGTTCGAGGTTTCGCAGACCGGCAACTGGATCCCGTGGATCCATTTTTTCCTCCGCGCCGTGGCCGAATCGGCGGAAGAAACCATCCGCGTCGTCCAGCGTATCCAGGACCTGCACAAGGAATATCGCGACCGCTTCCAGACCGCGCGGCGCTCAGCGCTGATGCTGCGGATCATCGATCTGGCGTTCGAGCGCCCGGTGATGTCGGTCTCGGACATCGCGCAGGCATTGGGCGTGACCTATGCCGGGGCGTCGAACAATGTGAAGGAACTGGTGAAGGCGGGTGTGGCGGAAGAAGTCGGCGGGACTTACCCGAAGCTGATCCGGTTTCCGGGGGTGGTGGAGGTTATGCGGGTGGAATGAGGAGCGTTGAATGCAACTGTCACCGTAATCCATTAGGTTTGCGTCGCATCAACTAAAGTAGCTCTGACAATACAAGTCCAAAGCTAGCTCTGCCTAATATACTCGAAAACTCTTGATGACTTATGGATAATTCGATGTCATTCCATACGCGGGAATACAGGCGTTCGGCAAGCTGCTGTGCCGAATTAGAGTCGATATCGAAAGCACCGCGCGTTCCCGCGTGAACGAGTGCCGAACGAACGCCGTAAAGCTTTTTTATGTTCGTCGCCGCGATTCTTCGACTTTCGTTATCATCAGAAAGTAATACGGATGCGTGCCGAATAATGGTTTGAACGACCGGAGAAGTTTTGTCTGAATCAGTAAGGAGAGCTTCAATTGCAGTAAAAAAATACAAAAGTCGGTCTGACCGATCCTTGCTTCGGCGACCGCGAGTGAGCCAGCCGCAACCCTGATAAAACCTTTCAGCAACAGATTTAGGTTTGGCATCGAAAACCTTGGCAATTTTTACCTTAGCCAAAGGACTTTGCAACGCGGCCGCAGCGTCTGTTGTTAACCAATAATTATTCGGCGCGGTCATACCGCCTAGTTGCGAAACGCCCCCCGGCTTTAGTGTGAAGCTGTGATCCTGACGATCAAATGGAAAAAACGGGTGAGGCTCAACTTTTCCAACTGTTGGAGCCAATGCGCCCAAATCCTCATTTTTGACGCACATCCGCAAAATACTGAGCGCAACGTCAGCCAGCCACAGGGCCTCCTCCTCACGAACTGGATCTGCGGCGGCGAGATTGATTGCCCACATAGTCGGCGGCAAGCTAATGACGATTTCGGCGTCCTCAGTAGCAACTAAGATTGATAGCGACCAATCCGTCCCAACTCCGAACTTCAAACTCTCGTTCAATCTCCGAAATTCGTCAATTCGTGCCTCGGCCCTGTCAATTGCGACGCCACCAATTTCAATTCGGTCAATGCCCTCCGGTAGGCGCACCAATGGGCAGGGACGAAAAAATTCGCAAACAGATGCTGATTTTGATTCGATATCGTCAAGGGCCAGATTTAAGAATTCGACAGTATCCAAGTTTGATTCATTCTTGATCGAAATTACGAAATCCCACAACGCACTGTCCAAAACCTTTGCATGTCCCTTTATCGGTCCAAGCTTTCTTATCGCCTGTTGCACAAAGCTGTTTTGCGCTTGAATGGCGAGATCAGTAACCTCGAAGGCAACGCTTTTGTGAAGGCGAAACCGTTCGAATTTTAGCTGACCAATGTCGGGATCAGCACACCGCCGCGCTTCAAGAGCAAAGGCCTTCAGTGCTTCGCGGAGTGCGGGGGTTTTAAGAGTCATAGTCCTCAGTCAAGTCAATCTCCTGTCGCTATCAATCCCGCTCCCGGTCACCCGCGCCGATGTACAACTCCCGCCCGCCTTCGTTGTAGACGCGGCTCATCTCGGCCATGCCGGCTTTAGCTTCGGCGACGGGGTCGGTGACAGGCCCACCCCCGGCCCCTCCCGCCTGCGGGAGGGGGGCAGCGGCGATGAAGGCGTCGCTTTCCTGGTTCTGCTTCGCCGCAAACTCGCGCACTTCCTGCGAAATTTGCATCGAGCAGAACTTGGGCCCGCACATGCTGCAGAAGTGCGCGGTCTTCGCTCCTTCTGCGGGGAGGGTCTGGTCGTGGTATTGCTCGGCGGTGTCCGGGTCGAGCGACAGGTTGAACTGGTCGCGCCAGCGGAAGTCGAACCGGGCGCGGCTCAGCGCATCGTCGCGCAGTTTGGCCGCCGGGTGCCCCTTGGCGAGATCGGCGGCGTGAGCGGCGAGTTTGTAAGTGACCACGCCGACTTTCACGTCATCGCGGTCGGGCAGACCGAGGTGTTCCTTGGGGGTGACGTAGCACAGCATCGCGGTGCCGAACCAGCCGATCATCGCCGCGCCGATCCCGCTGGTGATGTGGTCATAGCCCGGCGCGATATCGGTGACGAGTGGCCCGAGCGTGTAAAACGGCGCTTCACCGCAGACCGCCAGCTGCTTGTCCATGTTCTCCTTGATCTTGTGCAGCGGGACGTGGCCGGGGCCTTCGATCATCACCTG
>JANMBA010000258.1:0-1514 GCA_031360105.1 Novosphingobium sp. | reverse complement strand
CGCCGCACAGCAGCGGCTGGCGCGGCTTGATAGCGAAGCTCGGCGGCAGGTTGAACTGGCGGAAAGCCTCGCTCGCGAAGGCGATCCGCAAGCCGCACTGGCGCAAGCTGAGGCGGCGCGGGATACCGCAGCGCTAGGGCTGGCCGAAGCTCGCACGGCATTGGCCGCGCAGCAAGAGCGAAAGGGCAAACTCCAGACTACGCGCGACAGTGCCGGGGCGGCAGTGGCGCAGGCCAAGGCTGAGCTCGCCGGGATTGAGCGTGAACATCAAGCGTTGCTGCGCGACCGTGAGGCGCGCGCGCGGCAAGCCGGCAACAAGCACGGCTTGCCGCAAGCGCTCGACATGCTGCGTGCCGCACCGGGGTACGAACGCGCGCTGGCCGCAGTGCTGGGGCGCGATGCCAAGGCGCTGCTGGGGGCTGCTCCGGCGCAAGACGATGGCCGCTTCTGGACCGGAGCCGAGACCCCGCAGCGGGTAACGAATAGCCTCGCCGAACAAGTCACCGCTTGCCCGCAGCAGCTGGCAGCGCGGCTGGCCTTGGTCCATGTCGCGGAGGCTGACGATGGCCGCAGGCTGGCGCCGGGCGAGTGGCTGGTGACCACAGCGGGGCATTTGCGCCGCTGGGACGGGTATGTCGCGCGCGGCGAAGGCGGGGCCGAGGCGGCCCGGCTGGAGGCGGATAACCGCTTCGCTGCGTTGGACGCCGAACTGCCCGCCCGGCAGGCAGCGGCGCTGCAGGCGGAGGCGCGGGCCAGTACCGTCCAGAACGAACTGACTGCATTGCAAACGGCGCTGGTTGCGGCGGAGCGGACGGTATCGGCCGCTTCTGAAGCCGAACGCGGGGCCTTGCGGGCCTGCGATCAGGCCGAAGCTGCCAAGGAGCGGCGCGAACAGCGCGGGGCCGAACTGGCCGAAGCGGCGGGTGATCTGGCGCAGCAACGCGCGCTGGCCGAAGCGGAGCTTGGCGGGGCCACCGCGCGGCGCGGCGCGCTGCCCGATCCTGCCAATGGCCGCGCCGTTCTGGCCACCGCGCAGGCCCGGCACGATGCCGCGCGGCACGGCTTGCAAGCCGCCAGCGCCGCGCTCGCCGCGCACGATCAGGGGCTGGCGGTGGCGCGCGAGCGGACCACTGCGCAGCGCAGCGAAATCAAAAGTTGGCAAGCCCGCGCCGGGGATGCCGCCAGCCGCTTGGCCGGGATGGAGCGCCGGTTTGAGGAGATCGCACAGGAACGCAAGGTCGTCGCTGCCAAGCCGGACAGCTTGATCCGCGAGATCGAGGCGGGCGACGCCGTGCGCGCGCGGATCACCGCGGATCTGGCTGCTGCCGAAGCACAAGTGAGCACAACCGGCGAGGCTGCACGAGCGATCGAGGCCGCCTTGGCCCAGTCCACCGAAGCGCTGGCTGCCGCGCGCGAGCAGCGCGCCGGGGCCGCCGCGCGAGCCGAAAACGAGGAAGCGCGCCGCGCCGAGATGGCCGGGATTTCAGGCGAACGCTTCCAGTGTCCGCCGCCGC
>JANMBA010000235.1:0-8746 GCA_031360105.1 Novosphingobium sp. | reverse complement strand
ACCCGGCTCAGCCCGGTGTTCATCGACCGGGCGGAGCTTGCCGCCGGACCAGACTTGTCGGCGCAGGTGCGCGCGGCGCTGGCCGCATCATCCGCGCTGATCGTGGTGGCCAGTCCGGCTGCGCGGGCCAGCCGCTGGGTCGCTCAAGAGATCAGCCTGTTTCGCGAATTGCACCCGGATCGGCCGGTGCTGGCGGCGTTGATCGCGGGCGAGCCGATCGCCGCGTTCCCCGGTCCGCTGCTGAGCCATGGCGACGTAGCGCTCGAACCGCTCGCCGCCGATTTCCGCGAGGGGCATGACGGCAAGCGGCTCGCCCTGCTCAAAATATTGGCCGGCCTCACCGCATTGCCGCTTGACCGGCTGGTCCAGCGCGATGCGCAAAGCCGCCAGCGCCGCGTGATGGCCGTCACGGCGGGGGCTGTGCTGCTGAGCCTAATCCTTGCCGCAGCGCTGATCATCGCGCTGCGGGCCCGCACCGAAGCCGAACATCAGCGCGCCGAAGCCGAAGGAATGGTAGAATTCATGCTGACCGACCTTAGAGACAAGCTGAAAGGGGTGGGCCGGCTTGACGTGATGGGGTCGGTCAATTCCAAGGCGATGGCCTATCTGTCGGATCAAAGCAGCCTGAAGGGCTTGTCGGACGCCGAGCTGCGGCAACGCGCCAAGCTGCTGCAAGCCATGACCGAAGACGATCTGGCGACCGCCGGGCTGGCCGGCCGGGCGCTGGCGGAAGCAAAATCAGGCTACCGCATCACACAAGCCCTGCAATCGCGCACTTCGGGTGACTATGAAAATACCTTTGCGCACGCGCAAAGCGCATTCTGGCTGGGCTACAATTACAACCTGACAAAGAACAAGGCGGGGACCGGTCCGTACTGGCGCGAATATTATGACTTGGCCAAACAGCTGAACCAGCAGAAACCAGCGGACCCGCGATCGGCGCAGGAGCTGTCGTTCTCACTCGGAAACTTGTGCACGCTTGAACTGATGGCGCCGGTCAATGCGCAGGCCGCATTGCAGAACTGCGAGCAATCGCTGCAAGCCAGTCGGCGCTTGGTCGCAACCAGTGCCAATCCATTTCAGGCTGCGCTTGACGTGCTCAATCGCCAAGGCTGGTTAGCCGACGCCTATCTGGCCGCTGACGTGCCGCTGAAGGCGGTCGATTTGCGCAGCCAGCAAAAGTCCGAGGCGTTCGCCCTGGTGCGCGCCAATCCGCAAGATGTGCGGGCGCAGGAAGCCCTGTTGCGGGCCAATCTTGGTTTGGTCAAAGCGCTGAAAATGGCTGGCAAAGGCCAAGCCGCAAGTGCGGTAGCGATGGAAGCAATGGCCCGCGCTCGAAGCCTGGAATCGCTCGATCCGCAAAACCGGGACTGGAAAACGTGGATCGCAAATCTGCAACAGGAACTACAATCCAGTAGAAAGGGAACATGACATGACGGATTCCATACCTGATCCGACGATTTCGGCAGCCACAGACCTGACCGGTCTGTTTGGACCGATCCTCGATCCAAATGACGCTTCGGTCAAAAAGGGGCGAGTGTTGATCTCGATGGACGGCAGCGGCAGCCTCTCGATGCGTGACGATCCAAGAGCACCGGCTGGATGGTCTGAAAAATTCGCAATCTATTGGAACGGCGAAAGCTTCCTCGCCATCCGGTCTAAATCGATTGTTGAGCTGGTCTTGACCGGACCCACAACGTGGGAATTCGACATCCAGAAGGGCCTGTTGAAGTTCAAAAATGCCATCCACGACAATTGGTACAACATTACATATTCGCACGGCCAAAAGCCGATCAAAAACATCCTGCTGCATGCGGTTCCCAGCGGCCAGAAGCCCGATACCGAGGCGGCACGGCACGGCTTCAACCTGATGATCAAAATCGGTCAAATTGGGCCAAATGGTCAGATCGGCCGTCCGCTGCCGGTAACGATCGATCCGGATGCCAAAAACCCGCCGCCGATCGGCTCAATGTTCGATCCGCAATCGCCCCCCGTACCTGTGCTTTCGCTGACCGCATGACCAACCCCACCCTGCCCCAAATTACTGCGCTGGCCAGGGCCGGCGCGGTGGGGCGTGGGTGGGCGTTGTTTGTGGCGGGCGGGCATGACCAGCGCGGCGGTGATCCGGCCGCGCTGGCGGTCAAAGGGCGGCTACTCAAAGGACGCGGGCGGCTGGCAGCAGGCGCGGAAGGCCGGCTGCTGTTTGCTGAAGCGGCGCAGGCTTATGCCGCGGCTCATGCCATTTCCCCCGCGCCGTACCTGGCGATCAATGCGGCAAGCTTGCGGCTGCTGGCGGGCGATGTGGCGGCAGCCCAGGCGGATGCGGCGGAGGTCTTGCGGCTGCTCGATGCGCCGGTTCCTCCGGCCGATACGCCTTACTTCCTGAGCGCAACCCGCGCCGAGGCGTGGCTGCTATTGGGCGATCAGTCCGCAGCCGAGGCCGCGTTGAGCGAGGCGGTGCTGGCCGATTCCGATGGCTGGGCCGATCGCGCGGTAACTGTGGCGCAATTGCGCGAGATTTCCGCTGCGCACCACGCAGACGCTAGCTGGGTGGACCGGTTTGCCCCGCCCGCCAGCTGGCACTTTGCCGGGCACATGGGCGTGGTCAGCGGCGGCGCTGCCGAAGCGCAGCTGACGACCATGCTGGACGAGCTATGGGCGCAGCGCCCGATCGGGTTTGCCTGGGGGGCGCTGGCGGCGGGCACCGATATCATCATCGCCGAGGCGTTGATCGCGCGCGGCGCAGCGCTGCACGTAGTCCTGCCCTGCCCGCCCGTGCAATTTGAAGCGCAATCGGTGACCCCGGCCGGGGCTGACTGGACGCCGCGCTACCGCGCGCTGCTGAACGCCGCGGCCTCGGTCCGTAGTGCGGCTGACAGCGCGAGTTCGGTCCACGATCCGCTCGCCACGGCGCATGCTGGCGAGCTGGCAATCGGCGGCGCGCTGAACAACGCGGCCATGCTGAGCAGCACGGCCGGTCAGCTGATCGTGACTGATGAACACGGCGGCGGGGCCAACACGGCGCGCCAAGCCGAACTATGGCGCGCGGGCCATGGCGCGCAGCACCGGCTTACCGTGCCGCGAGACGCAAAGGTGGAAGCGCTATTCCCGCCCGAACAGCCCGATCCGGCGCGGCTGCTGGTGGTGCATCTGGCGATCGGCCTTGACGCGCTTAGCGCTCCCGCCGCGCTGACATCGGCGCACTTGGCCGCACTGACCGCGCCGATATCGGCGGTACTGGCCGAGTTGCCCCCGGGCTGCGTGCGCGCCTCACCAGAGGGCTGGGACGCCGTGCTGAGCGACCTGCCGCTCGCGCTCGCCGCAATCTCCCGGCTCAACGCACTCGGTACGGCCGCAGTTGGCGCGCACCTCGCAATTGGCTCGGTGCTGCGCGATCCGGCGAGCGCGGCGCTGGTGCCCTATGGCCCAGCCCCGGCGTTAGCCCGGCGGCTGAGCGCTCTCGCGGTAGCCGGGACCGCCTTGGCGAGCGACGCGTTGGCAGTGACGATGGCGGCGCGCGGTTCTGGCACGATGCACACCGAAATCTATCATTTGGGCGAAGCCGAACTGGGCGGCGCGGTGCACGCGCTGCTGTAAATCAGCCTAATAGACCAATTCTTCCAGCCGGTGCGGCGCGATCAGCGCCAGCCCGCCCTCGACCCGTTTGAGCACCCCGCGTTTTTCCAACCCCGAGACGGTGCGCGACACCGTCTCGCGGGTGGACTGCACAATCACCGCCAGCTCGGACCATACCGGCAGCGGACGGATGACCCCATCGGGGGCCGCGCGCGCCTGACGCAGCAGTTCGGCGGCGATCCGGCCGCTGGCGGAAAGCAGTGCGGTTTCCAGCATCCGCTGGCGCATCGCCGCAATCCGGGCCGACAGATGCCGCGCCATCGCCAGCGCCACCAGCGGATAGCTTTCCATCAGCCGGACCAGCGCGGTGGCGGCAAAATGCGTTGCTGCACCATCGGACAAGGCTTCGACCTGGGTGCTGCGCTCGCCGCCCGAGCCGACGATCTCACCAAAGAATTCCCCCGGAGCGAGCGCGTGCAGCACCAGCGCGGCGCCTTCGCGGCCATAGGCGAGTTCAGCCGCCCGGCCCAAGGTCAGCAAACTGGCCGCGCCATCATCGCCGCGCGGCCACAATACCGCGCCGCGCGGATGATCAGCCGTCCGGCCCAGCGCCGCGATCGTCCCGGCCAGTGCAACGCTGCAGCCGAACGCGTGTTGCAGCACGTCCAAAGCTTTCGGCTCAGCGGTGTTCATTGCTGGCCGTTGCGGCAATCGTACATGGAAGACCCCCGTAATCCGGCCAGCCCGGATGTGGCAGACTAACGCCGCTCAATCCATCAAAGCCAGCAAATCTTTAACCGAGGTTGAGGCGAACCCGACCGCGCTGTCCGAAATCCCGTAAGGGATCAGCAAATGGTCCCCCACTTTCAGTGCGCCGCAGGTGTAGATCACGTTGGGCACATAGCCCGAGCGGTCGGCATTCTCGGCGGTCAGCAGCGGCTCGCGCGTACGCGCCAGCACTTTGCTGGGATCATCAAGATCGAGCAGTGCGCAGCCCAGCGCATATTTGCGCATCGCGCCAACCCCGTGCGTCAGCACCAGCCAGCCCGCGTCGGTGCGGATCGGACTGCCGCAATTGCCGATCTGGATAAATTCCCACGGGTATTTCGGCCCCATCAGGAACACCCCTTCATCATCCCAGGTATCAAGCGAATCCGAGCGCAGCAGAAACAGGTTCTTGCCGTCCTGCCGACCGATCATCACATAGCGTCCGTCGATCTGCTGCGGGAACAGCGCCATACCCTTGTTGCGCCCGGCCGCGCCGTTGATCGGCTCCAGCTGAAACTGGCGGAAGTCGCGCGTGCGCAGCAATTCGGAGCGAATCGAACTGCCCGAATATGCGGTATAAGTCCCCACCCATTCGTGACTGCCATCGGGATGTTCAAACTGGACCAGTCGCAGATCTTCCAGTCCGCCGCGCTGCTGTTCGGTAATCGGGAAAATCACCGTGTTGGACAGGTTAGTTTCGGCATGGCGGTGCACCGTTACTGCGTCATCGCAATCGGTCAGGGTTGCATCGTCCAATTCAGCGGCGGTGGCGAAATGATCCTGCGGCCACAACTGGAACGAGCCATCTGAATGCGCGATCCCTTCCCGAAAGGCGATCGACGAGATGTGCCCCTCCCCCACTGCGCGCAGCGACATGACAAACCGGCGCGAGCCTGGCCGCATCCCGCTCTGGTCTGGATGCGGCACGATCGACGGGTTCATCAATGCCGCCGCTGCATACGTATATTCGTGGCAGAAGTACGCCCCGATCAGCTGCTTGCGTGCGGGCGAGAACCCGGCTTCGTGCAAGCCCAAATTGGCCTCAACCTCCTCGAACCGTTCCATGAACATCAGGTCGGTCTGCCAGTGCCGCTGGGCAAAATCCTTGATCACTCGCGCGTGCTCGGCATCAACCTCAGCCTCGCTTAATGCCGAGATGTCTGTGACCAGCTGCAAGGCCCGCCCGGTTGGGGCAGAGGCCGACTGCCAGCCGAGATGGAAAGGACGAAGAACGACCCGCGAAGGGTCGGCGTGAAGCCGCAATTCATGGATGTGCAAGCGCGTGTCCAGCTGATCCTTCGTATCCGGCAAACCCATTCCCCCGTTCGCGAATCTTGGCCCGCGCTGCGCCCAGGTCGCACATCGTGACGTGCGACAGCTGCAATGCAAGGATCGATTCGGCCCCGCAATTGGCATTTGCACCGCGCGGTGTCACCCCGTCACGGCAGCGCCCGGTGGCAATATCGGCCAAAACCACCCCGCGATCATTGGCCCCAAAGAACCACGCATAGGCGGCTTCGGCATGCGCGATCCAGCGCGGATCGGGGTCAACTGCGTGAGCCGCCGCGCACGCCTCGATCGCGGCCTGTGCCTCAAGCGGCTGCTGATCGAACGGCCGCTGATTGTAACTATGCCCGAAGGTTTCCGATCCGACCGGGCGGAACATGCCGCTGGCCGAAGTTTGCCGCTCGATGATCCAGTCCAGCGTGGCCAAGCCTTCGCGCTGCCAATCGGCTTGGCCAAGCACGGCTCCTGCCTCGATCAAGCCCTGCGCCAGCCGCGGGTTGTCATAGCCCAGCACCGCTTCGAACCAGCCCCAATCGGGCCGCCGCGACCGCGCCAGCAAACGGTACAGCAGATCGCCGCCACGCCGCAGCAAAGCCTCGGCGCCAGCGTGGCCCGCATCGCTGCGCAAGACCTGCGCCGCCCCCAGCATCCCGAACGCCAGCGCGCGCGGCGAATCCGTGGCGGCCAGCGTCGGCAGCGTGGTATTGAACCAGTCCTGCGCCCAGATCCGCAGATCGGCATCGGGCGAATTGGCGACCGTATCACCCAGCGCCCACAGCGCGCGGCCATTGGAATCGTCCGACCCGGCAGCTTCCAGCCAAGTCCGGTCAAACCCCATGAAATTGCGAAAATGTCCGCGGTCCTGGTTCCAGGCATGCTGGACGAAGCTGGCGAATGTGCTGCTCCACGCCAGCCGCTCGCCCGGACTGATCGCCGAGGCGTGGTTCATCAGCATCAACGCCCGGGCATTATCATCCAGGCAATAGCCATGGCGGCGATCGGCCACGATCCCGATGGCGTGCTGAAACATCCCGGTACCATCGCACATGGCGAAAAACCCGCTCAGCCCCGGAACCGCGCGCAGCGGCAGGTCGATCGCCGGGCGCGCGACCGCCAGCCGGACCAGCGTGGCGGTGGCAGCGGCAAATTGCGGCCAGATCGTCTGCCGCCCAGCCGCATAGGCCCGGCGGCGCACCGCATCCAGCTGCTCACGGTCCACCAGCAAACCGATCACCGCCTGGGCAATCGCTGCGCTCGAATTGGGCTCGACCAGCACGCCCACTCCGTCAGCCAGCAGCTCGCGGGCATGGACATACGGCGTGGAGACCACCGCCTTGCCCAGCGCCACGGCATAGCTCAGCGTGCCCGACGTGGCTTGCTGCAAGTTCATATAGGGGGTGACGTAAATGTCGCAGGCTTCCAGCTGATCGAGCAGCGCGGGGGTATCGAGGAAGCTGTTTTCCCACTCGATATGCCCGGCCACGCCCAGCTCCTGCGCCATCGCCGCCAAGCCTTCGCGGTACGCCTCGCCATGGCTCGCGACCAGATTGGGGTGCGTCGCGCCGACGATCCGGTACACCGTATCGGGATAGCGCGCGACGATGGCTGGCAGCGCCGCGATGACTTGCTCCAGCCCCTTGCCCGGCCCAAGCAAGCCAAAGGTCATCAGCACATTCTTGCCAGCAAGACCAAGCCTGGCCTTGAACTCCGGCTCGCGGCCAAACGGGCGATCGGGCGCACCATGCGCAATCACTTCGACCAGTTCGGCGGGGGCGCCGTACCGCGCAATCAGCAACTCGCGGCCATGCTGCGACATCACCATCACGCGTGACGCGCGGGTCAGCAGGTGCTGCGTGATCCGGTGCTGACCCGCCGAAGGTTCGCTCAGCACAGTATGAAACGTGATCACCAGCGGCGCGGCCAGGCAATCGACCAGATCGCACACCAGTTCTCCGTCAGGCCCGCCGAAAATCCCGTATTCGTGCTGCAACCAGACCGCGTCAGCCCCGCTTTCGTTGATCGCCCGCGCGCATTCCAGATAGGCCGCGCGGCTGGCGTGATCGACCGGGACCACTTGCGCCGGATAAAGCCCGAACCGTTCCGGCGTGTCGAGGGCATAGGCCGTGGTCGCGATATCGGGTTGGTGAGTGCCCAGCTGCTCGACCATATCGGCGGTAAACGTTGCGATCCCGCATTTGCGCGGCAGATAGGTGCCGATCATGGCGAGCTTCAGCGGGTACGCAGATGACCGTGCAGCCGCCTTGTCCGGGTCCGAAAACAGCCGGATCACCGAAGCCGATGAGCTATCACCAACAGTCTGAGCCATATGTTCGCAGTCCTCGTACATCGGTCACCCCGAAAACGCCGTTCTGCTCTCTCAACCGCGAAGCTGACAGATCGTTCCGCAAATGCACACAAGATTCGGTGAACCGCGCCTTGCCCGCGACTAGATTGCAGGAATTGAATGCTGCAATGCAGCATTGCTGCGCTGGCGGGGTCGATTTGGCGCGACTGGGGGAAGGTTCCGATGCTCACCGGCTACGAGGAACGTGCCGCCCGGATGGTGACGTCCGCGCTTGTCGACAAAGGGTTGCTCACAGGCGCTGCGCATCGCGCCGCGTTGCGCCTTGCCTTCCCGCCGGAGGTCGTGGAACGCTGGTTCCCGCAATTATATCCGGCCAGCCTGTGAGTTGATGCAAAGTAGCAGCAATGCCCGCAGGTTCCCTCCCCCGAGGGGGAGACCCGGAACGGTCACACCACCCCCGAACCGCCCCGCTTGCGGTTAACCCGCCGGTTCTGCTTCACCGCCTCATGCCCCAGCGGATTGACCAGCGCTTCATAGCGCCCGAACAGATGCTCGACCCGGTCGCGGTCGCTGGCGAAGGGCGCGGCGCGGTAGAGCCGGTCCACCGCAAGATCGAGCGCGGCATGCGCCTTGCGCAGCGGCGGCGGCATGGTGTCGGGATCGTAGAGGTCAGCCAGACTGGACGTGGGATAAGCGGCGCGGGCATCGAGCACGGCCTGCGCGAGCGCTTCGATCTTGTCGCGCTGGGCCGGGGTGGAATCGGGCCAGGGAAAGGTGTTGTAGACCACTCCGACGGAATACATGTAATCG
>JANMBA010000199.1:0-2488 GCA_031360105.1 Novosphingobium sp. | reverse complement strand
TCACCCAGATTTGCCGGGAGCGGCCAGACGTGGCGGACGTGGATGTGGCTGACGTCCATGCCCTTGGCGCGGGCGCGGCGTACTGCTTGGTGGATCGGGCCGAAGCTGCTGCCCCAGCCGACTACCGCAAGCTTGCCGCCCGCCGCGCCGATCGCAATTTCCTGCGCCGGGATGCTTTTCGCCACGCCGTCGATCTTGGCCTTGCGCGCGTCGGTCATGGTCTGGTGCGCGGCGGGGCTGTAATCGAGGTTGCCGGTGCCGGGGTTCTTTTCGATCCCGCCGATCCGGTGTGTCAGCCCCGGAGTGCCCGGCTTGATCCACGGCCGCGCGCCCTTGTCGTCGCGGGCATAGGGCAGCAGCGTGCCATCGGGACCATTCCGCTCGGTCAGGAAAGTCACCGGGAACGGCGTGTAGCTGGCGGGGTCAGGCACCAGCCACGGTTCGGCGGCGTTGGCGATATAGCCGTCGGTCAGCAGGATCACCGGGGTCATGTACTGAGTGGCGATGCGGCAAGCCTCGATCGCGCAATCGAACGCGTCCGAGGGGCTGGACGCAGCGACCACCGGGATCGGAGTGTCGCCATTGCGGCCATAGATTGCCTGATAAAGGTCGCTCTGCTCGGTCTTGGTCGGCAAGCCCGTGGACGGACCGCCGCGCTGCGAATTGACGATCACCAGCGGCAGTTCAGTCATCACCGCCAGGCCCATCGCCTCGGTCTTGAGCGCAATTCCCGGACCCGAGCTGGACGTAACCCCCAGCTTGCCCGCGTAACTTGCGCCGATCGCAGCGCCGATCGCGGCGATTTCATCCTCGGCCTGAAAGGTGGTGACGCCGAATTCCTTGAGCCGCACCAGGCTGTGCAGGATCGAGCTGGCGGGAGTGATCGGATAACCGCCGAAGAACATCTCCAGCCCAGCGAGCTGCGCGCCCGCGACCAAGCCCAGCGCGACCGATTCCGCGCCGGTAATAGTGCGGTACAAGCCCGGCGCACTGGTTACCGGCCCGATGTGGCGCTGGCGGATCTGTCCGCCCAACTCCGCCGTTTCGCCGTAAGCATGCCCGGCGTTGAGCGCGGCGATATTGGCGTCGGCCAGCACCGGCAGCTTGACGAATTTGGCCTTGAGCCAGGCGATCAGCGGCTCCCGCTCGCGGTCGAACATCCACAGCGCGAGGCCCAGCGTCCACATGTTTTTGCAGCGCAGCGCGTCCTTGTTGCCCAGCCCGTATGGCTTGACCGCCTCAACCGTCAGCGCCGAGATATCGAACGCCAGGACCTGCCATTTGGCCAGGCTGCCATCATCGATCGGGCTGACCGCGTATTTGGCCTTGTCAAGGTTGCGCTTGGTGAACTCGCCCGTGTCAGCAATGATCAGCCCGCCCGGTTTCAGCGCATCGACATTGGTTTTGAGCGCCGCCGGGTTCATCGCTACCAGCACATCGGGCGCATCCCCGGCGGTTTCGATATCAGTGGAGCCGAAGTTGATCTGGAATGCCGAGACGCCGAACAGCGTGCCCTGCGGCGCGCGAATCTCGGCGGGAAAATCGGGGAAGGTCGCAAAATCGTTGCCCGCCAGCGCGCTTGACAGAGTGAACTGCCCGCCGGTCAGCTGCATCCCATCGCCCGAATCGCCCGCAAAGCGAACGACAACGGCTTCGGGATGAGGGGAAATGGTAACGTCGGGTTCGGCAAAAAGGCTGGCCATCTATCTTCCTTGCAGGCGGCGAAGCGGCCGTTTTCGGCCTACGCGAGCGCCTTGTCCCCTCACAGTGCGGCGCGCAATCAAGAAAATCTGCTGCGCGGCCAAATCGTTGCTCGACAAGACCAATCGTTCTTAAACAAGAGAAGTGTGGAACCCGCTAGTCAAGTGGCAATTCGCCATTTAACCTCTCGTTTAAACAACCACGATGAGAGGATTCCCAATGACCGATAGCCAACCATATGTGCGCCCCGACGTTGCCGGATTTCTTGGCTTCCTGAACAGTGTCGAAGGCCCGCAAATGCACGAATTGCCTGTGGCAGACGCGCGGCTGGCCTATCTGGCGATGGTCCCGGTGGCCGAAGCCGACCCGCGCGAACTGGCAGTGATCAAGGATCTGACCTGCCCTGGCCCAGCGGGCGAGATCCCGCTGCGGTTCTACGATGCCCGCGAAACCCGCGATGCTGGGCCGGTGGTACTGTTCATGCACGGCGGCGGGTTTGTAATCGGCGATCTTGAGACGCACCACGCGCTGTGCACTGAAATCGCAGCGGAAATGGACCTGCCGGTGGTAGCAGTACATTACCGGCTTGCGCCCGAGGCCCCGTTCCCGGCCGCGCCTGATGATTGCGAAGCGGCCGCGCGGTGGCTGGCGGACAGCCCCGCTGCGCTGGGCCGCAACGTCACCGGCTTGATCCCGATGGGCGATAGCGCTGGTGGCAACCTGACCATAGTGGTCACCACTGCGCTGCGCGATCAGCCCGCCTCAGTGCCGGTGATCATGCAAGTGC
>JANMBA010000173.1:0-3808 GCA_031360105.1 Novosphingobium sp. | reverse complement strand
GGCAACGTCGGACCAAGCGGCCTGACGTTGATCGATCAATTGGCGGGTGATGTCTTCAAACGTGACCACATCGCCCGCCGCCGAACGGGTCGATTTAACCGCGAGCGTGAGCAGCTCGCTACCCTTGGAATACTGGACGATTCCGCCATCGGTATCGCTTTCCGCCAGACTGGCAATTTGCGGGGCAATTGCCGACAGTTGGGTGCCGATCGGCGATGCGGCATCGCGGTCGAGCAGCAGCTTGTGCGCCGAACTGTTGATCAAACGGATTTCGCCGCGCGCATTTGTGCTGATAATCCCGGCGGTCACCGATTCGAGCACTGCCTCCGTAAACGCGCGCCGCTCATCCAGCTGCTGATTGGCCCCGACCAGCGCATGGTTCTGCCGTTCAAGCTGCTGCGTCATGCGGTTGAACGCGCGGTTGAGCAGCCCGACTTCATCGGCTCCGGTACGGCCTTCGACCCGCATCGTGAAATTGCCCGCGCCAACTTGCCGGGCGGCATCGACCAGATCGTACAGCGGTTTCACCTGCCGGTCGGCAAAGCGCAGTGCGAACCACACCGACAGGCCGACCAGCGCCAGACTGGCGACGAACAGCGCGACGTTAAAGCGCAATTGCTGGATCCGCGTGCGCTGCGTCAGCTCGTCATAGGCCCGCACGATATTTTGCGCGTGCCCGGCGGAGAGCAGATCGGACTTGCGTTCGGTATAAAGGTAAATCCCGGCGCGGCGATCAATCGGGGTGACCGCCTGGATCGAATTGGCGGTCGAGCTGACTACGATCCGCTCGCCCCGATCAAGCTGGCGCAGCACATCGGCCGAGACGTTTTCGCTGAGCGACATTGGCCCGCTGGCAATCGCTGGACGGCGCAGCACGCCGTCCTGGCCTTTTTGCAGAATGGTCGATTCGTCGAGTTTGCGGTGATGGACCTGGTACGAATAATATTCGGGAAAGCGCGAGCTGGCGATGGTGTCCTGGCTGAGGAAATCGCCCAGATCAGCGGCCATCGCCAGCGTTTCGTATTCCATGTCCTTTTGAGTCTGCTCGTAATAGCCACGGGCCAGCTGATTGGCGTTTTCGAGTAGTCCGCGCGATTTGTCGGAGAACCAGAATTCGACCCCGGACTGGAACAGGAATGAAGCAAAGATCACCACCAGCAAGGTCGGCACCGCGGCGATCAGCGAAAACAGGAACACCAGGCGGACATGCAATTGCCCGCTGCGGCCAACGTCTTCACCCGCACGCTGCAAGGCGATGCGGCGGCCGAGCAGCACCAGAATTGCCATGGCAGGAACCAGTGTTCCGACCAGCAAGGTGGCGGTCAGATCGGTCGGCAACATCTGTCCGCGGCCCCACTGACCGTTGACGGCAAACCACGTGATCCCGGTCATCACAACAAAGGCAATCAGCGCGCCGATTTCAAGGATCGGGAATAGGTTGGAACGCCGCGCCGCGACTTGAATTCTGCGCCATAATCTGGGCCAAGCCCGGTTGCGCGCGGGGACGTTTGCTTCCACCATCGTTGCTGGATTACAACACCACTGTTGCCTTTATGCAAGGCAATTCGCGCTGCTGGCTGAATGGTTTAGCGCTGCAACAACACCGGATCGATGGCGAGTTCGGTCAGGCGTTTGCGCAAGGTGTTGCGGTTAATCCCCAGATGCTGGGCTGCGCGCAATTGGTTGCCGCCGGTCTGGCGCAGCACGGCTTCGAACAACGGGCGCTCAAACGCGGCGAGCGCAGCGTCATAAACCGCCCCCGGCGTCAGTGAATTAGCGCGGAGCCAACCCGCCACGGCGCTGTTCAGGTCGGTTCCAGAGTTGGCATCCCCCTCACCCAGCGTCCCACCCAGCAGCGGCGCAAGCGAGGCGCTGCCGATCCGGTCTTCGCGGGCAAACAGCGCCAGCCGGAAAATGAAATTGCGCAGCTCGCGAACATTTCCGCGCCATGGCTGGAGCGATAGCAGCGCCACCGCGCCATCGCTCAATTGGCGGCGCGGCAAGCCCTCGGCGGCGGCCAGCTGGAGGAAATGGCGGGCGAGCGCGGGCACATCATCGGGCCGTTCGCGCAGTGGCGGCAATGTCATCGGCACAACGTTGAGCCGGTAATACAAGTCCTCGCGGAACGCCCCGCTGGCGATCAGCGGTGCCAGATCACGGTTGGTCGCGGCGACAATCCGGACATCGACCGCAATTTCCTCACGGCCGCCCACGCGGCGAATTTGCCCCGATTGCAACGCGCGCAGCAGCCGCGTCTGCGCGGCAATTGGCATATCGCCGATTTCATCGAGGAACAGCGTGCCGCCTTGCGCCTGTTCAAACTTGCCGGTGTGCCGCGCCACCGCGCCCGTAAACGCGCCCTTCTCGTGACCAAACAGTTCGCTTTCGATCAGTTCCGCCGGGATTGCAGCGGTGTTGACCGCCACAAATGGCCCGGCCTTGCGGTGGCCCAGCTGGTGAATCGCCTCGGCCACCAATTCCTTACCGGTGCCACTTTCGCCCAGCACCAGCACGGTCAGATCATTGCGCAGCACCCGGGTGATCATCCGGTATACCGCCTGCATCGGGGCCGAACGGCCAACCAATGGCAGGCCAGCTGGCGGCGCTTCAGCGGTTTCGTCTCCGCGCGCGGCAGCATTGCCCACCGCAGCGCGCACGGTGCGCACCAGCTCATCCAGATCGAATGGCTTGGGAAAATACTCGAAGGCCCCGGTGTCGCTCGCCCGCACCGCTGTATCGAGCGTATTTTGCGCCGAGAGGATGATGATCGGCATTTCGGGCGCAAGGCAGCGCACTGTGCCGATGGTTTCGATCCCGTCGCCGTCGGTCAGCATCACGTCGGTGACCAGCACGGCATAGCTGTGCGCGGCCAGCAGCCGGTCGCGTTCGGCAATCGAATCGCAGCCAGTGACAACAAACTGTTCGGCTTCAAGTGCGGCGGTAATCACCAGCGCAATCGACGCATCGTCTTCGACCAGCAGAACGCTCATGCCGCTGCCTCGCGGAGCGTTCGGCGGCGTTGTTCGGCGATGGGTAAATGCACGCGAAAGTGCGTCCAGCCGGCGCTTTCATCGCGGTCATACGTGACGCGGCCGTTCATATCCCCGACCAGGCGGCGGACCAGTGCGAGGCCAAGCCCCTGCCCGCTTTTCTTGGAGGACACGAACGGTTCGAAAATGTGATCGCGCAAGGCGGCGTCGATCCCCGGACCATTATCGCTGATCCGCAGCTCAATCGGCAGGCGCACCGCGCTGCCGCCTGAGGTGCGGTGCAGTTGCAGCCCGCTGGCAAATCGCGTCCGCACCACGATTTTGGAGTGTTCGCTGGTGCCGAGCGCTTCGGCGGCGTTAGCGAACAGGTTGATCAGCACTTGTACCAGCGCATCGACATTGCCGAGCACCGGGGGCAGCGAGGGATCGAACTCTTCGGCGATCACCGGTGATTTTCCGCCAGCTTCGATCACCGCACGCGCCCGGCGCACCGCTTCATGGAGATTGCAGGGCTGCAAATCAGTCGCGGTCCGGCGCGACAGTGACTGCATCTGATCGATCAGCTTGGCGATCCGGTCGACTTCGTCGGCAATCAGCGTGGTCAGCGCCAGATCGGTGCCATCCAGCTTGCGTGCCAGCAGCTGCGCCGCGCCGCGAATCCCGGCCAGCGGGTTCTTGATTTCGTGCGCCAGCACTTCGGGCGCGCGCAATACGCTGTCCCCGCCCGCGCCTTCCGTCTCGCGCATCGCTTCAGCGCCGCCGATATCGTGCAGCGTCAGGACTTGCCAGCCGGGCTGATCGATCACCGGACCAACCGT
>JANMBA010000167.1:0-7146 GCA_031360105.1 Novosphingobium sp. | reverse complement strand
CTGGCCCGCACCGGCGCGCTCTCGGGCGGCACCGCCATGGTTCAAGGCTGGATCAACAATGACGTCACCGTTGCGGTGACTTGCACCAGTGGGCAGAGCGGGATCTATGCCGCGACCGGCGGCAATGCGCCGCAGGTCCGGGTCAGCACGCGGCTGGTCTACCCCTCGTTAATGGGTTCGTTGGGCTTCACCAGTGCCACGCTCAATATCGGGGCCGAGGCACAAAGTCCGGTGATCGGGCTATGATCCGCCTGCGGCACTTGATCGGCGATCAGCGCGGGGCTTCGGCGGCCGAATACGCGCTGGTCCTGCCATTGCTGCTGATCGTGCTGTTCGGGACGATCGATGTCGGCCGCTATGCCTGGTCACTCAACCAGGCCGAAAAAGCGACGCAAATCGGCGCGCGCTGGGCGGTGGCCACTGACATGGTGGCCGGCGGACTTTATTCCTACAGCTTCGCCACGTCAGCCAGCGTACCGCAAGGTACCACAGTGAATGCGACGCTGTTTCCTGGGGTGGTGTGTCAGAGCAGTGGCGGTGCGGTCTCATGCACCTGCGCGACTGGCGGAAGCTGCAGCTTCCCGCTTACCGCCAACAGTGCCGCATTTACCAACTTGGTCAACCGGATGGCAAAGATCGAGCCCGACATTACCGCTAACAATGTCGTGGTAACCTACGCTTGGTCCGGGCTTGGCTTTTCGGGTGATCCAAATGGTGCCGATGTCGCACCGCTGACTACGGTCAGCCTGCGCAATCTGAATTTTGCCCCGTTCACGTCATTGATCTTCGGCGGCCAAGTCAGTCTCCCCGCTTTCGCTTATTCGCTGCCAATGGAGGATGGCAGCGGAACAAGCTCAAACTAGGTAAGGTATTATGGGTAAAGAATTCAGTACGTTTACAAGGATCGAGATGGACCCGCGGGCTTGCGCCGACATGCTGATTGTCGCGACGCCGGACCATGTCGTGGCGATCTCCGACGCCGAACAGCGGCACAGCTTTCCCGGGCTGGCCACGTTCCCGTGCCGCAATGATCAGGAAATTCTGCCGCAGCTGTTGTCAGCGGCACAGGTGCTGGTGGTCGAAGTCGATCCGGACCTGCCGCGCTCGATCGAACGCTTGATCGAATTGGGGCGCCGGTATCCTAACCTGCCGCGGATCGCGGCGATCGCCAATGCCTCGGTGCCCTTGGTCCGCACGCTGGTGCGCGAAGGCGTCGCCGATGTGGTGTCGCTGCCATTCCAGGTCGAAGAACTGCTCGACGTAGCGCTGAGCGCAATTGCCGCAGTAAAAGCCAAGGCCGAAAGTGCGGTCAAGCTGGCCCCGATGATCTCGGTGGTTCGATCGATCGGCGGTTGCGGCGCGACCTCGATCGCGACGCATCTCGCGGGCGGGCTGGCCGCGCAATTGAACGCCAGCCGGGCCGTGGCGATGGTCGATTTCGATCTGCAGGCCGGAACTGTGGCGGACTATCTGGGCAGTTCGGGCAGCGGCTCGCTGGCCGATCTGCTCGCTGCAGGTGACCGGCTGGACCAGGACCTGATCCATTCGACAGCCCAGCCGATTGACGGAAATGTGGCGGTGTTCGCGGCACCGCAGGATATCCAGCCGGTTGAAAATGTTGAGACCGATCAGGTGTTGCGGGTGTTGACCCTGATGCGCCAGCAATATGCCGGCGTGGTGGTCGACCTGCCAGCCGACTGGACCAACTGGGCCTTGTCCGCAGTGTCGTCTTCGGATCTGGTAATTCTGGTCGTCGAACTGTCAGTCAACAGTCTGCGCCAGGCCAAGCGCCGCCTGCAATTGTTTGCCAGTGTCGGGATCGATCCAGCCAAAGTCGTGCTGGTCGTCAACCGCGTCGAACGCCGAATGTTCAAGTCGATCGACCTGAGCGATGTGACCGCCACGCTCGACCGTGAGGTGATCAGCAGCTTGGCGCTTGAAGAACCACAGCTCAGCTCGGCGCAGGCGCAGGGCCTGCTGGTCCAGGCGGTTCACCGCAAGAGCAAGTTCAGCGACGATCTGACCAAGCTTTCCGCAGAGCTTGGTTCGCGCCTCCGATTTGTGGTCGATTGACCATGTGGCAAGTCAAAAAAACGGCAGCCGCCCCCGCTGAGACCACCGCCGAGGCAGTGGTCGATGCGGCGCAGCTGCGTTCTGCCAGCAAGCTGGCGGCTCGGGCCGATTGGCTGATCGATCTGAAGGTCCAGATCCACCGCCAGCTGATCGAGCGGATCAATCTGGCGATGCTGGAAAAGCTCCCGCGTGAACGCATCGCGACCGAGATTAGCCAGGTTGTCGGCGATCTGCTCGAGCAGGACCGCACCGCACTTAACCGGGCCGAACGCGAATCGCTGGTGGCCGATGTGCTTGACGAATTGCTGGGCCTCGGTCCGCTCGAGCCGCTGCTCAAAGACGAATCGGTGACCGATATCCTCGTCAACGGACATGATGTGGTCTTTGTCGAACGGCGCGGTTTGCTTGAACGGGTTGAAACCCGGTTCCAGGATGAAAAGCACCTGCTGCGGATCATTCAGAAGATCGTTTCGGCGGTGGGCCGGCGGGTGGACGAATCGTCGCCCTTCGTCGATGCCCGGCTGGCCGATGGCTCGCGGGTCAACGCGATCGTGGCCCCCCTGGCGATCGACGGATCGCTGCTGTCGATCAGAAAATTTGCCAAGATTCCAATCAATATGGAGACGATGATCGGCTACGGTTCGATCCCGGCCAAGGTGGCCGAGGTTTTGCGCGCGATCGTCGAAGGGCGTTTGAATATCATCATTTCGGGCGGCACCGGCTCGGGCAAAACCACGCTGCTCAACGCCTTGTCATCATTCATCGATGAGCGTGAACGGATCGTCACGATCGAAGATTCGGCCGAACTGCAATTGCAGCAGGATCATGTCGCGCGGCTGGAAACGCGGCCCGCCAACATTGAAGGTCGCGGCGAGGTAAACCAGCGCGATCTGGTCAAAAACGCCCTGCGGATGCGGCCTGACCGGATCATTCTGGGCGAGTGCCGTTCGGGCGAGGCGTTTGACATGTTGCAGGCCATGAACACCGGCCACGATGGTTCGATGACCACGGTCCACGCCAACACCCCGCGCGATGCCTTGTCACGGATCGAACAAATGATCGGCATGAGCGGGATCGACATTTCGCCCCGCTCAGCCCGCGCCCAAATCGCCTCGGCCATCAACGTGGTCATCCAGATCGGGCGGCTGAGCGATGGGCGCCGCAAACTGCTGAGCCTGAGCGAGTTGACCGGGATGGAAGGTGACACGATCACCATGCAAGAGATTTTCCGGTTCCAGATTAGCGGCCGGAACGATCAGGGCCAGGTCCAGGGTCAGTTCGAAGCGGCAGGGATACGGCCCAAATTCGCGGCAAATCTGCAATTGCAGGGGATCAATCTCAACGCGGGTCTGTTTGACCCCCGCGCCAATCTGGAAGCCGCATGAGCGCGCTGCTGATCCGCTTGCTCGTGCTGATCGCGGTGTTCGGCGGCATGTTCCTGGTGTCGCAAGTTATCCTGCTGGGGTTTATCAATCGCCGCGCCGAAACCAAGGCGGTCAATCGCCGGCTGAGCTTGCTCAAGGCGGGGATTGTCGGTGACCAGCTTGGCGATATTTTGCGCAAAGGGGTTCCGGACCGGATCAGTGCAGACGCTGGCTTGCTCTCGCGGTGGTACTACCGGTTTCAATGCACCGTGCGGATCGCCGACATCCGGACCGAACCGCGCACGCTGATTTCCATCAGCCTGCTCAGCTTTGCCGCGGCTGCAACGCTTCTGCTATTTTTGGCCTGGGCGAGCGGACGCCGCGTGACTGTCGGCACGGTTGAGCTGGTTTGCCTGATCAGTTTTGCGCTCACTATCGCTTTGCCGATGATGCTGATCAATCGCCGCAAGGAAAAGCGGCGGCGCAAAATGGAAGAGCAGTTCCCCATTGCACTGGATGTGTTCACCCGGGCCTTGAAAGCCGGTCACCCGATTTCTTCGGCGATCGATTTGCTCACCAAGGAAATGCAGGATCCCTTGGGGAGCGAGTTCGGCATTGTCGCTGATGAGGTTTCCTATGGCGCGGAACTTACCAGTTCGTTGCTCGATCTGGCGGATCGCTGGGATTTGCCGGACATGCGCATGTTCGTGGTATCGATCTCGCTCCAGAATGAAACCGGCGGCAATTTGGCTGAAATTCTTGGAAATCTTTCGAGCGTGATTCGCGAACGGGCCAGCATGTTCATGAAAGTCAGGGCGCTCAGCTCGGAAGGAAAAATGAGCGGGTGGATGCTGACCATTCTGCCTATTTTTACATTGCTGCTATTGTTTACGCTCAACTCCAGATTTTATTTCGACGTCGCTGGGGATCCGATTTTTATATACGGCTTCACCGGACTGTTGATACTGTATATCATCGGAGTTATTACGATTCGCCGAATGATTGATCTGAAAGTCTGAAGATGATTGATCTGATTGCCTCTACGCCGATCGCGCGAATTTCCATTCTGATCGCGATTTTTGCGGTTGTCGTGCTGATTTCGCTGTTCGCGCTTTCATCCCTTGAACGCCGTATGGTGATGCGCGGTGAATTGCGCGACATTGCCGCGACCGATGCTCCGCAATTGGTCCAGGCATCGCTGCACGATCGCAGCGATGGCATCTGGACCAAACTGATCGAGCGGATCGAGCGGTCGGGGTTGAGCCTGACGGATACGAAAAGTGATGCGCTGCGCGAACGGTTGCGCGCCGCTGGATTCCAATCGCCCTTGGCACCGCGGCTCTACACGCTTTTGCGGCTCGCTCTGGTGGTGATCTTGCCCTCGCTCTATTTGCTGATTTCCCTCAGCAGCGGCGCAACCGTCACTTTTCTGAAACTTTATCTGGTCGGCTCGATTTGCGCCGCACTTGGCCTTTATGTGCCCGCATTGATCGTTCGGGCGCGGGCTGATCGGCGGTGCGAAGCGGTAACCAATGGCTTTCCTGATTGTCTGGATCTGATGCTGATCTGCGTCGAAGCAGGTCTCGGGCTGGAAGCAGCGTTGGACCGGGTAGCGCGAGAAATGGCGATCTCGCAACCGCTGGTGGTCGAACTTCTGGCAGCTGCAACCTTGCGGCTGCGGGCCGGTGCAACGCGCGAAGAAGCCTTGCGCAAGATGGCGGACGATTCAGGGGTTGATGAGATCCGGTCATTCACCACTCTGCTGATTCAGTCCGACCGACTGGGCACCAGCATCGGCACAACGCTGCGCATTTATGCGGCAGAAATGCGCGAGCGCCGCCGCATGCGCGCTGAGGAGCGAGCGCACCGCTTGCCGGTGTTGCTGTCCATTCCGCTGGTGGTCTGCATGCTCCCGACGATGATCGGGGTGCTGATGCTGCCTGCGGTGATCCGCGTAATCCACAAAGTCATTCCAATAATGTCAGGAGGTTGACATGTCTGTAAAAGCGTCTCGCTTGGTACTGTGCGCTGCCGGAGCCGTCATGCTCTCAGGCTGCCAGTTGATGAGCAGTCTCCATCTGGCCCACGGCACCCCGCGCAGCGATAGGGCCGCAGCAATGGATGAGTATTATACTGCGCGCGGCCGTGCCTTGTTGCAGGCTGGACAGCCGGGTGCCGCGATCGAGGCGTTCAACTTTGCGCTGGCGACCGGAGAAGCCCCGGCTCCTGCCTACAATGGGCTCGGCATCGCCTATGCCCGGATTGCCCGGCCTGATCTGGCCTACCGCTTTTTCCAGAAGGCCAAGATGTCCGATCCGGCCAATCCGACTTACGCCGCCAATCTTGATCGGCTGGTCAAGTCGCCTGAGTTCACGCTCGACATGGCGCCCGATGTAACGCGCCAGCCGGCCGCGGTAGCTGCGCCGGTCAGGCAAGCGTCACAGGCGGGATTCGCAGCCAGGCCGGACGGCGCTGCGGCAAGATCGCAGCCGGGCCGTCTTCAGCGCACTGGCGCTCACCAGTTCAGTCTGACAACTCTGCCGGTCGGCGGCAACTCCGCGCCGCCGCAAATCCGCCGCGCTGGGACCAAGGATTGTACCGCGCGTCGTAATGCTCCGCTGCGCAGGGGTTGTCCGGCCAGCGCGCCGGCAAGCGCCCGTTCTGCCAGCGCGCCTGCTGCGGGCCTGGCAGCGGCCGATCCCAGCGGCATCGTCACTCCGACCCCGCCCGCCGGCCAGCGCAAGGTTATCGATATGCGGGCCATTCCTGCTGCCGACGTGCCCGCCGACAGCACCCAGACGCGCGATCCCCGCAGTACCTCATAATGTCAGTGGGGTTCGCCGCGGTGACGGGACTGGCGCTGAGCGAGCTTTACGCAGCGTGGTCCGATCTGCGGAGCCGCCGATTGTCAAACTGGCTGTGCCTGATCGTCGCAACAGCAGGCTTATCGCTGGAATTCTGGGGCGGCGGGATGGCGGCGGCCGCAAGTGCCGCAATCCATGCATTGATCGCACTGGCGGCGGGTACGGTGCTGTTCGCGTTTGGCGGATTGGGGGGCGGTGATGCAAAATATTATGCCGCTGTCGCCTGCTGGTTTGAACTGGGCCGCGCTATCACCCTTCTGGCGATGGTCTCCATTGCCGGTCTGGTGCTTGCCATCGGCTGGCTGTTGGCGCTGCGGATGGGAGCCATAGGCGGGGCTGACCAGGCCGACGACCACGGCGTTAAAGTGCCATTTGGCGTTGCGATTGCGGTTGGAGCCCTGCTGGCAGCGGGGAGCGCGGTGTGATGCGGCTGGGCATCCTCTCAATTCGGCGCGCGCTTGAATTGTTGCTGCTGTCAGCGGGCACCCTTGGCCTGAGCGTTCTTCCCGCGGCAGTAGCTGCCGAAGCGCCGGTTGCTCCCGCCGCTGCGGATGCCCAAATCGCAAATGCTGGCGTCATCTCGGCAGAACCGAACCCGCATAGCGCCGCTTCGTTTGATCTGGATGCGGGAGAGGACCATGCGCCGCCGCGGGTAAGCTTTGGCCGCGCGCTGGACCTTGAAGGCACGCCGATCTCGCTCGTGACGAAAGTGGGCAGAGGAAGCGGATCGCGTTTTGCTTCGGGGCGCAATGGCGGGTCGGCCGTCATGCCTTATGGTTCGCCGTTGCGCTTTGCGTCGATTTCCAGCGGGTATGGCTCGCGCTGGCATCCCATCTACGGTGAAG
>JANMBA010000142.1:0-2360 GCA_031360105.1 Novosphingobium sp. | reverse complement strand
GCGATCACGTTCCCATTTTCGATCACCGGCTTCCAGCCGTAGTCGGTCAGCGCCATCAGCAAATCGCGAATCCCGCCTTGCTCGGCATAGCTGGGCGCGTGATGATCGGCGGCGGCATAGACCAGCTTTTCGTGCTCGGTGCCGATCCGCCAAGCGGCGGCGGGCTTTTCGCCCTTGATCATCGGGGCCAGCAACTGGTCGCGGTGCTCGATAACCGGATCGTTGTGATCTGAAACTTGTCTCGTGCTCATAGGCGCGGAGTTAGTGAATTGAGGGGCGCGGCGCTAGCGATTTTAGCGCCGGGAACACTTTGCCCGTCAGCGCGGTTATTGCACGGTCACGCGGTAAGTCAGCGCGGTGCTGGTGCCAACTGCCAGAGTTGCGGTCGAGCCCGATATGCTTGATCCTGCCATTGCCGCGCCAAATGGATCGGTTTCGTCAATTCCAGTGGCATCATCGTCTTACCGTGGCCGCCCCGGCGCAACTGGAGCCCGATCGCAGCGTCCCGGTGACATGGCTGACTGCGGCGGACAGCGTGTCACTGAGCGTGATTGCGTTCGCGCTGGCCGCGCCGTGGTTATCGCTCCGCTAGCACCGACCAAAGCACAAGTCCGTAGGTCAGTGCAGCAACTACCAATCCCCGCGCGTTCCCATCCATAGCGCAGTCGCGGCAATTGCTGCGGTTTCCCCGCGCAGCACACGCGGACCCAGCGTGATCGCACGGACCTGCGGCAACGCCCGGATCGCGGCACGTTCAGCCTCATCAAAGCCGCCTTCGGGTCCGGTCAGCAGTGCCGCCGCTCCGGGAAATTCTGCAAATTGGTGCACAGCATTTGCGCCGCCGCTCTCATCGGCAAAGTACAGCGTGCGCTGCTGGGGCCAGCCTTTGAGCAAGGCCTCCAGTTTCACCGGGGACAGCAGCTGCGGCAGGGCGGTGCGGGCGCATTGCTCGGCCGCCTCGATCAGGATGCTGCGCGCGCGTTCAAGGTTAAGTTTGTCCGCCACGCAGCGCCGGGTCAGCACCGGCTGAATGGCGCGGACGCCCAGCTCGCAGGCCTTTTCCAGGACCAGATCGAACCGGTCTTTCTTGAGCAGCGCCGCACACAGCGTGAAATCTGGAACTTGTTCGCGCGGGGCCAGCGAAGCCTCAACCCGCAGCACCACCGCGCGCTTGTCCGCTGCTGTCACGCGCGCGGCCCAGGCTCCGCTCAGGTCATCGCACAGCACCACCACATCGTCTGCGGCAACCCGCATCACCCGCGCCAGGTAATGCCCTTGCGGGCCGTCGATGGTAAGTTCGGCATGAAGCGCCAGCGGTCCGGCGACGAACAATCGCGGCGCGCTTTTCGGGGGCCAGGCGGGGGTGGCGGGCATGGTTGGGCGTTAGCGCAAGCTGGCCCATGTTGCAAAAGGCGGGCGAGGGTGGAGCGGGCGGGCTGGCGGAGCGAGAGTTACCCCGCCCCGCCCCGTTACCCGTCTTCTGCGCCGGACTTTGTTAAACCAGATCGAAGCGATCCGCGTTCATCACTTTGGTCCAGGCCGCAACGAAATCACGCACAAACTTTTGCTCGTGACCCGTCTCGGCATAGACCTCGGCAACTGCGCGCAGTTCCGAGTTCGAACCGAACACCAGATCGGCGCGGGTGGCTCGCCACGTTTCGTGCTGTCCGGCGCGGTCGGTTGCGACGTATTCTTCTTCGTCACTGCCTTCGACGGCCTTCCAGACGTTGGTCATGCCGAGCAGGTTGACGAAAAAGTCATTGGTCAACTGGCCCGGACGCTGGGTAAAGCTGCCATGCCCGCGCGCGCCATGATTGACCCCGAGCACCCGCAGACCCGCGATCAGCACCGCCAGTTCGGGCACCGAAAGCCCCAGCAGCGAAGCGCGGTCGAGCATCATTTCCTCGGTCTTCACTCGCAGCTTTTTGGGCAGGTAGTTGCGGAAAGCATCGGCTTGCGGCTCCAGCGGTTCAAAGCTTTCCGCGTCGGTGTGCGCGTCAGTCGCATCGCCGCGTCCGCCTGCAAATGGCACTGTCACGCTCGATCCGGCGGCCTTGATCGCCTGCTCCAGCCCGACCACGCCGCCCAGCACAATTGCATCGGCCATCGACAGGCCGCCACGCAGGCCGTCCAGGGTCGTCAGCACTTTGGCCAATTCGGCTGGCTCGTTAACGTCCCAGTCCTTTTGCGGGGCCAACCGGATTCGCGCGCCATTGGCGCCGCCGCGATGATCGGATTTGCGGTAAGTGCTGGCCGAGGCCCAGGCGGTTTTGACCAGCTGGCTGACGGTCAGCCCGCTACCCGCGATCCTGGCTTTTACTGCCGCCACATCGGCGTCCGATGGCGTGGTCCCGGCAGGC
>JANMBA010000141.1:0-1893 GCA_031360105.1 Novosphingobium sp. | reverse complement strand
GGACTATTTCCCCTTTTTCCCAGCAAGCTTGCCGATCAGCGTGCCAACAATCAGACCGGCTTCGGCATCGCTCAGCGATTGTTCCACGTGGAACAGATGTTCCCAGCCGCTAAGCTCCAACAGTTCCTGCGCGGCAGACCGCCCTTTGGGCAACAGCCAGCGAGTGTCGCCTGTGGAAAATCTTGCGGATAGCTTGAGCAATTTGGGCAACGGCGCGAAGGCACGTGCCGAAATGACGCGGAATTTCAGCGTTGGCAAAGCTTCAAGCTGATTACCGAACACTTCAGCACGTCCCAAATCTAATGCACAACGCACAGTTTCAAGCCATTCGGCCCGGCGCGCCCGCGATTCGACCATAACCACCCGGCATTCAGGCCACAGTGCAGCAATCACCAAGCCCGGGAAACCCGCGCCTGTTCCCAGGTCCAGCCACGGCGAACCTGTTTCACGTGGAACATGCGCCAGCAATTGCGCCGAATCGGCCATGTGCCGCTGCCACAGCGACTCCAAACTGGTCGCAGCGACCAGATTCTGCCGCTGATTCTCAGCGCGGAGCAACTGCTCCAGCAATTCCAGTCGCTCGCGCGCCGCTCCATCCCATTCGGGCAGCTGAGCGAGCCACGCCTGTGCCGCTCCTTCGGTGGTCAGGATCATGCTGCGCGGCGCCGGGCATGAACCAGTAGCGCAGCCAAGGCCGCCGGGGTAATCCCCGGAATTCGACCCGCCGCCGCCAACGTCGCCGGCTGCACCGCGCTCAGCCGCTCGACCATTTCGCCCGAGAGGCCCGGAGTGGCTGCATAGGGAAAGTCATCGCCGAGTGCCAATCCCTCGCCCGCGCGCAGATCGCGCAGCTCGTTGTCTTGCCGGGTGAGATACGGCGCGTAGGCCGCGTCCTCGGACAGTTCCTCGGCCAGCGCCGGATCATCGGGCAAGCTTACGCCCAGCCACGGCGCAAGCTCATTCAGCCCGACCCCGCCAAACCGCAGCCATTCGCGCAGGGTCAGGCGCCCGGCATCTTCGCGCACCGGTAAACCGGCTTCGACCAGTTCATGCCCGGTGGCGCTCCGCTCAAGCGCCTGCTCATAGCGCGCCTTGCTCTGCATCCGCCGCTCAAACCATTCTGCCCGTGCGGGTCCGATGCAACCCGCCGCCAAGCCCAGCGGGGTCAGCCGCGTCCCAGCATTGTTGGCGCGCAGCCGCAGCCGGTACTCGGCGCGCGCTGTCAGCATGCGATACGGCTCAGACACCCCGTGCAGCGTCAAATCATCAACCATCACCGCCATATAGCTGTTGGCCCGGTCAAGCGGCGGTGCGGCGCGGCCCAGCACCTCAGCGGCGGCGGCCAGCCCGGCGATCAGACCTTGCGCCGCCGCCTCTTCATAGCCGGTAGTGCCGTTGATCTGGCCAGCGCAGTAAAGCCCGGGCAACGCCCGCAGCTCAAGACTGGCGCGCAACGCGCGCGGATCGAGATGATCGTATTCGACCGCATAGCCCGGCACGACCATTTCGGTCCGCTCCAACCCCTCCATTGTCCGCAGCATCGCCAACTGCACATCGGCCGGCAGCGATGTGCTGATCCCATTGGGATAGACCAGATGCGTATCAAGCCCCTCGGGCTCAAGAAACACCTGATGCCCGGCGCGGTCAGCAAAGCGGTGAATCTTGTCCTCGATCGACGGGCAATACCGCGGCCCCGATGCGCCGATTGCACCCGAAAACAGGGGCGAGCGGTGCAGATTGGCCCGGATAACGTCATGACTGGCCGGATTGGTGCGGGTGATTGCGCAGAACACCTGCGGCAGCGGGCGCGCCGTCGTCAGCGCCGACATCGTCCAAGGCTCTTGGTCCGACGCTTGCTCCTCCAGCCGCGCCCAATCAATCGTCCGCCCATCA
>JANMBA010000129.1:0-9903 GCA_031360105.1 Novosphingobium sp. | reverse complement strand
GGGCCGCCGTCAGCAGCATCGCGGTCACAAAAATTACCAACAGTCTCAGCAATGTACGCGGCATTTTAAACGAACTCCTGCGGACCGGATCGCAACGCTTGCAAGTGCCGCGCGGTGCCGCCATCAGGGCTGTGGCGATATTGCCGCCAGATATCAAGGAAGCCCGATGCGCTGTCTATTCGTACCCCTGGCCTTGGTTGTTACAGCCGCGCTGGCGGGGTGCACCGCGCCCGGCGCTGACCAGCCTGCCAGCCTCAGCACTGCGCCAGCGCCGACCGGCCCGCCGCGGCTGATCGTGGCGATTTCGGTCGATCAGTATTCGGCCGATCTGTTTGCGCAGTATCGCCCGCATTATCGCTACGGATTGGCCCGGCTGACCGGCGGTGCGGTGTTCCCGTCGGGCTATCAATCGCACGCCGCAACGGAAACCTGTCCCGGCCACTCCACGCTGCTGACCGGGGATCGCCCGGCGCGGACCGGGATCATCGCCAACACTTGGTACGAGCCGGGCGGACCGCGCGGGACCAGGCCCGTTTATTGCGCCGAGGATGACCGCAATCCGGCCTCCAGCTCGCGCAACCCGGTGGTCTCGGCCTATCACCTTAAAGTCCCGACGCTCGGCGAATATATGAAGGCCGCCGATCCGCGCAGCCGCAATGTCGCGGTTTCGGCCAAAGACCGCGCTGCGATGATGATGGGCGGGCACATCATCGATGCGGCCTATTGGTGGAAGGGCGCGGGCTTCGTCACGCTGGCCGGACGTGATCTGGCCTCGGCGGCGGTGACGCAAAACGCCGCGATCACTGCCACGCTTAAAACGGGCGCACTGGCGCTGGCTGCACCCGCTTGGTGCGCGCCGACCGACCGCAGCGTGGCGCTGGGCACCAAAGGCAGCACCGGGCAGGGCCGGTTTGCTTTGCCGCCTGTTTCCAGCGAGGCCAAAGCACCCGATCTGTTCCGGATTTCGCCGCGGATGGATGCCGCGACGATCGATCTCGCCAACGGGCTGGTGGACGAGCTGGCACTGGGCCACGGTGCTGCGCCCGACATCCTCTCGGTCAGCTTGTCGGCGACCGATTACATCGGCCACGCCACCGGGACCGAGGGGCTGGAAATGTGCATCCAGATGGCCGAGCTCGATAAGAACATCGGCCGCCTGCTGGATCACCTCGATAAATCGGGGATCGATTACATGGTCGTGCTGTCGGCCGATCATGGCGGGCTGGATACACCCGAACGCCTGGACCAGCAGGCACTTCCGCGCGCGGTGCGGGTCGATCCGGGGCTGATGCCCGAAGCGCTGGGCAAAGCTGTGTCGGCCAAAACCGGGATCAAGGTCGAAGGGCCATTGCTGCTCGCGGATGGCGCATTCGGCGATTTTTACGTCAACCGCGCGGTGCCAGCGGCGCAGCGCGGCACGGTGGTGGCGGCATTGGTCGCAATGGTCAAAGCCAGTCCGCAAGTCGCCGCCGTGTTCACCGCCGATGAACTGGCCAAGACCCCGCTGCCCGCTGGAAATCCGCAGGACTGGACGCTGAAAGAGCGGGCCCGCGCTTCGTTTGATCCCGAGCGCTCGGGCGACGTGGTGATCTTGCTCGACCGCGCAATCGTGCCGATCCCTGAGCCGATACCGGGGGCTTACATCGCCACGCACGGCAGCGCGTGGGATTATGACCGGCGCGTGCCGATCCTGTTCTGGCGGCGCGGGGTGCCGGGCTTTGAACAGCCGCAGCCGGTTGAAACAATTGACATCGCGCCAACGCTGGCGGCGATTCTGGGACTGACCCTGCCCGATGGCACGTTCGATGGGCGCTGCCTTGATATTGACGGCGGCGCCGCCAACACGTGCGCGCGGCCATGACTGGCGGTACGGGCGAACGCCGCGATCTGGTTATTCTGGGTGGCGGGCTGGTCGGCATGACGTTGGCGCTGGCAGCGGCGCGGAACGGGATCACCAGCTATGTGGCCGATAAGGCCTTGCCCGAAGAACTGACCGCCGAGGGCACCGATGGCCGGGCCTCGGCAATCTCGACCGCGAGCTGGAACCTGTTTGGCAACATCGGATTGACCGAGCGGCTCGAACCGCTCGGCTGCCCGATCACCGCGATCGCGGTGACCGACGGGATGAAGCCGGGCCGGATCGACTTTCAGCCGGGGGCCGACGCGGGCACGCTCGGGCGGATGTTCGCCAATCGTGATATCCGGCTTGCGCTGTTTGAAGCCGCGCGCGCCGAACCGGCGATTGTGTGGCTCAGCGGAGTGGAACCCAGTTCGCGAGTTTGCGGCGAGCACGGGGTGACGGTGACGCTGAACGATGGGCGCGTGCTCGACGGCAGTCTGCTGATCGGCGCGGAAGGCCGCCAGTCCCCCACCCGCACCGAGGCCGGGCTGAATTCGGCTCGCTGGGATTATCGCCACCGCGCGTTCGTATCGGCGATCACCCACGCCCGTCCGCATGACGGGGTGGCGTGGGAAATCTTTTATCCGGCTGGGCCGCTGGCCTTGCTGCCGCTGCTTGATCTGCCCGACGGTCGCCACCGCAGCGCCGTGGTGTGGACCGTGGACGAGCGCAACGCCAAAGGCATTGCCGGGCTGAGCGATGCGGCTTTCCTGCATGAGATCACGGCGCGGATGGAAAGCGTGTTCGGCGCGGCTGAATTGGCGTCACGGCGTATCTCCTACCCGCTCAATTTCCATCATGCCCCGCATATTACCGGACAGCGGCTGGCCCTGGTTGGCGATGCGGCGCATGGGATGCACCCGATTGCGGGGCAGGGCTTCAATCTGGGGCTGCGCGATGTCGGCTGCCTGGTCGAAGTGCTGACCGAGGGCCTGCGGCTGGGGCTTGATCCGGGCGACGCGCAATTGCTCGCGCGGTATGAACGCTGGCGCAGTCTGGATAGCGTCAGCGTGATGGCGACCACTGACGCGCTGGTGCGGATTTTCGGCATTCCGGGGCGGCTGCCCAGCATGGTCCGGCGGCTGGGGATGGGTTTGATTCAGCGCAGCGGCTGGATGAAGCGGTTTTTCATGGACGAAGCGCGCGGCATGTCCGGGCAATTGCCGAGCTTGCTCAAGGCGCAGTAATTTAGCGCGTTGGCGTGGCCGATAGTCCGGGCTGCTGGACCGCTTCACCATCGCCGCCTTTAAGCAGCTCGGGTTCGGTCAGAGCGGCCTGTTCGATCTGATCGAGCGCGGCTTGCGCATCGGCATAGCGCCGCGCGGCGATCATCCAGTCGCGCGCCGGGGTGCTGTTGGGCAGCCGCGATACTTCGGCGATAGCGGCATCGATCTGGCCGCTGCGGAGCAAGATCCGCGCGTTATCCAGCCGCGCATCGGGGCGGCTGACTTTGCCGTCATCGCGGCGGATTACGAACAGCCCGGACAGTTCACGCTGCACGCGGCTCCAGCCGTCTTCGTTGCTGGGCTGGCCCAGCAGGGCAGGAGCCAACGCATCGAGCTGGGCGGCCAGCTGGTCAAGCGTAACCGGGGTCTTGGCCGCTGTCACCAGCGCTGTCACTGCGGCTGGCCGCGCCGCGCCAAACCGGGTTTGCAGCTGTGCTTCGAGGTAATCGAGCGGCTTGCCCTGTTCGATCGCCCGGCGCGCGGCCAGCGCTACCAGCAAGCCTTCGGCGCGCGCGGTGTTGCCATCGGCAGCCGCCGCTTGAAGATTAAGCTGCGCCAGGCGGCGCTCAAGCGCGGCGACTTGCTGATCGAGCGCGGCGGCGGCGGCACTGGCGGCTGGGCTGGCGGCTGGGCCAGGCGCAGGCGCTGCGGCCAGGCTTTGACCAGCTACTACCGCAGCGGGCGCGGCCACTTGGCCCAGATCGATCCTGCCATTCCAGACCAGCCAGCCGATTAGCCCAGCCCCGCCCAGAAACGAAATCAGCCCCGCCAGCAGCAGCGCGCGCAGCGAAGGTCCAGTGCGCGGGTGCGCGGCAGGCTTGGAAGTGTAATAGTTTTCTGGCATCAATCTTCTGGTTGGTTCAGCGCGCAGTGCGACCCGCGGGCCACGGTTCTTGGCACATCTGACGGGCGAGCGCCAGCAGCGCCTTGTCGCCTGGCATTGCTGCTGCCGCGACCTCGCCCCAACCATCGCCCGCCGCCGCGCCGATCCGCGCCGAGAGTGCGGCCAGCCGCAGCGGCGCGCGGCGGATCCCGCAGCGGACGCATTCGGCGGTCAGATGCTGCGCCGCTTCGGCCGAGTGCAGCACGATCACCGCAGGCTGCCGCAGCAGCACTTCGAGTTCGGCCGGCAGCGCGCGGGGCTGGCTGGCATAGACCACCCGCTCGTCCACGCTGACGCCGTTAGGCAGTGTCAGGCTCACCCGGTCTTGCCCGGTCAACCGCAACAATCGGTGATGGTCACGGTCCAGCTCGCCGAGCAGAGCCTGCATCGCGCCTGATCCCGATTTCACGCGGGCGAACCCAGCGGCCAGCGCCGCCGCTGCGGTGGTCTCGCTCACCGCATAGACCGGGAGGCTGCGCAGCGCCGCCAGTCCGGGTCCGCCATGGCGAAACACATTGACGCTGCCGATCAGCAACGCATCGTACCGCTCCGGCAAAACTGCTTCCCAGCCGAGCGTGACCACCTCGAACAGCGGGAACGGACGCGGATCGAGCCGCAGTGCCCGGGCAGCGGAAGTGGTGGCCAGATTGCCCGGTTCGGGGCGAATGATCACCAGCGGCACCATGCTCACACCTCGCCCGGAGGGTCAAAGTGCTCGCGGATCGCTGGCCCGGCTCGTTCGAGCAGTTCGGCGGCGAGCGCTTGCGGGATCGCCAGATTGCCCGGCGCAAAGCGCGCCTCGCCGCGCACTTCCTCGGCGCCATCGGGGCTGAGCAGCGCGGCAGTCATTACCAGCATCGCGCCCTCAGGCTCGGTCAGCACGGCAATCGGGCTGTGGCAGTTTCCGCCCAGCGCCGCTAGCAAAGCCCGCTCGGCCAGCACCATCTGATGGCTCGGCGAATGGTCGATTGCCGCCAGCAGCCCACGCATCGCGCTATCATCGCTGCGGCATTCGACCGCGATGGCGCCTTGCCCCGGCGCGGGCAGCCAGACTCGAGCATCCAGCGCAGTGCCGGTATCTGCCAGCCCCAGCCGGTTAAGCCCAGCCAGCGCCAGCAGCGTCGCATCGGCCTCACCCGCCGCCAGCTTGGCGAGCCGGGTGGCGACATTGCCGCGAAAGCTGACCACGCTGCAATCGGGCCGCGCGCGCAGGGCCAGGGCCGCGCGGCGCGGTGCGCTGGTGCCGATCAGCGCGCCCGGCGGCAGTGCGTCGAGTGACGCGGCGCCAATCAGGCAATCGCGCACGTCTTCGCGCGGCAGCACAGCGGCGATCACCAGTTCAGGCGGGCGGATCGTCTCGACGTCTTTGAGCGAATGGACCGCAAAATCGATGGTCCCAGCCAGCAGCCCCGCGTCCAGCTCCTTGGTCCACAGCGCCTTGCCGCCAATTTCGGCCAGCGGGCGATCCTGCACTTTATCGCCGCTGGCGGTCACCGGGACCAGTTCGACAAGCAGCCCGGGATGCGCCGCGATCAGCCGCGCACGGGCTTCTTCGGCCTGAGCCAGTGCCAGCGGTGAGCGGCGGGTGCCAAGCTTTAGAGGACGTTCCGGCATGCCGCCTTGTGCTAGTGCCCAATGTGGTTCAGGGAAAGCCCGGATGGCGATTGTCCTCGGAATTGAATCGTCGTGCGACGAAACTGCGGCCGCGCTGGTGGACAGCGACCGCACCATTCTGGCGCAGCGCATTGCCTCGCAAGATGACGCGCATCGGCCCTTTGGCGGCGTGGTTCCCGAAATCGCCGCCCGCGCGCATGCCGAACGGCTCGCGCCCTTGATCGAAGCGGTGCTGGAAGACGCCGGGCTGGGACTATCAGACCTTGATGCGATTGCCGCCACCGCCGGGCCGGGGTTGATTGGCGGCGTGATGGTCGGGCTGGTTACTGCCAAAGCCTTGGCGATGGCCAGCGACAAGCCGCTGATTGCAGTCAACCATCTGGAAGGCCACGCGCTGTCGCCGCGACTGGCCGATCCGGCGCTGACGTTTCCATACTTGCTGCTGCTGGTCTCAGGCGGGCATTGCCAGATCTTGCTGGTCGAAGGGACCGGACGTTACCGGCGGCTGGCGACGACGATCGATGATGCGCTGGGCGAAGCGTTTGACAAGACCGCCAAGATTCTCGGGCTGGGGTTCCCGGGCGGTCCGGCGGTCGAGCGGATGGCCTTGCAGGGCAACCCCCGCGCCGTGGCGCTGCCGCGCCCGCTGCTGGGTAGCAGCGAACCGCATTTCTCATTCGCCGGGCTGAAAAGCGCGGTGCTGCGGGCTAAACAGACAGACCTTCATCAAGCCGCCGACCTTGCCGCTGCGTTTCAGCAGGCCGCGATTGATTGCGTGATTGACCGGACCCGCAAGGCGTTGCGCACGATTGCCAAGCCCAGTGCGCTGGTGGTCGCCGGCGGGGTTGCGGCTAACCACGCGGTGCGGGCTGCGCTTGAGGCTTTAGCCGGCGAACACGGGCTGAAATTCGTCGCTCCGCCGGTGGCGCTGTGCACCGATAACGCCGCGATGATTGCCTGGGCCGGGCTGGAGCGGCTGGCAATGGCCGAGTTTTCCCCCGATCCGTTCGATTTCGTCGCGCGCCCGCGCTGGCCGCTCGATCCCGATGCTGCGCCGGTGCGCGGGGCCGGGGTGAAGGCATGACAATTGGAATCATCGGGGCTGGGGCCTGGGGCACTGCACTGGCGCAGGCGCTCGCCGGGAATGGCACTACGGTGGTGATTTGGGCGCGCGAGCCTGAGCTGGTTGCCGAGATCAACACCGCGCATTGCAACAGCCTGTTCCTGCCCGGGGCGGCGCTATCTCCGCACATTCACGCCACGTCCGATTTGAGCGATTTGGCCGACCTTTCGTTGCTGCTGGTGGTTACCCCGGCGCAGCATCTGGCCCGCGTGTTGGCGGATTTGCCCGCGTCCGCGCCTTCGCCTTCGCCTTCGCAGCTGGGCCCTCGCGATCTGGTACTCTGCGCCAAAGGGATCGAGGCGGGCACCGGGCGGTTGATGGCGCAAGTTGCCGCTGCCGCCGTGCCGGGCGCGCAGCTGGCGGTGCTGTCCGGGCCAACTTTCGCGCATGAAGTCGCCGCCGGGCTGCCCACTGCGGTGACGCTGGCTTGCGCTGGCGGTGCGGCCCAGTGGCAGCGGATCGCCCCGTTGCTGTCGCGGCCAATGTTGCGCCCGTATTATTCGGATGATGTGATCGGCGCGGAGATTGGCGGCGCGGTCAAGAACGTGCTGGCAATTGGCTGCGGCGTGGTTGACGGACTGGGGCTGGGCCAGAACGCGCGTGCTGCCCTGATCGCGCGCGGCTATGCCGAGATGCTGCGGTTTGGGCTGTCGCGCGGCGCGCGGGCTGAAACACTGGCCGGGCTGTGCGGGCTGGGCGATCTGGTGCTCACGTGTTCGTCCACCGCCAGCCGCAATTTCGCGCTCGGCCAAGCGCTGGGGCAAGGCCGGTCGGCGGCGGAAGCACTGGCGGACAAGCACAGCGTGGCCGAAGGCGCGCATACCGCGCCCGTGCTGGCGCAGCTGGCCGGGCAGGACGGGATCGACATGCCGATCGTCATGGCGGTCGCGCGGCTGCTGCGCGGCGAAGCCCCGGCGCGGCAAGTCGTCGCCGAATTGCTCGCCAGACCACTTAAATCAGAAGGCCCACTCAAGGCCGAAGAGCCACAGGCATGAGCGAGCAGCAGGCCGCCCAGCAGGATATTCAAGCACTGGCCAAAGGCGGGCGGACCAATTTCTTCGGGTTTCTGCTGCGCTTGCTCGGCACAGCGCCGTTCCTGTTTATCGCCGGGCGGCTCTATGGGGTCGAGGCGCTGGGGGTCTATGCCTCGGCGGTGCTGATCGCTGAACTGGCCGCGCAATTGTGTGCGCTGGGTCAGCGCCGGGGCCTCGCGCAGCGGCTGGCCGAGGAAGGCCGCGATCCGGTGCACGCGGTAGCCGACGGGCTGCTGCTGACTTTGCTGCTGTCAGTGGTTGTCGCCACTTTGCTGTACCTGATCCCGGCGCCGATGTTTCCCAGCGGAAAATTCAGCGAATATGACCGGCTGCTGCCGTTTGCGATCATCCCCAATGCCTTGACCGACGTCATGCTGGCGGCGCTGGCCTATGGTTACAATGTCGGCGCGACGGTCCGCGCTCGCTCGCTGATCGAGCCGTGGGTGCAGACTTTGACCGCGCTGGGGTTCCTGTGGCTCCTGCCCGAAGGCGGGCTGGCGCTATCGTATCTGTTCTCGAAGATCGCCGCCTCGCTATTCGCGTTTTTCCCGCTGCTGCGCAGTGTCGGGCTGCCGCGCGGGTGGCGGCCTTATCCCGCCCGGCTGGGCAAACTGGCAGCGCAGTCAGCACCGCTGGCCGGGGCCGATCTGGTCGAATGGGGTTCACGGCGGCTAGATCTGGCGATCCTCGGGTTCCTGACCACGCCGACCGCAGTGGGGGTCTATTTTGCGGCGCAGCAAGTCGCGTCGCTCCCGCAAAAGCTCAAAACCAGTTTTGAACCGATCCTGGGTCCGGTGATCACCCGCAATATCAAGGAAGGAAATTACGCCGCGATCGCGCATCAGGTCTGTCAGGTGGGGTTCTGGATTGTCGCGGTGCAAGCCGGAATCGCGCTGGCGCTCGGGATACCCGGGCCGGATGTGATGGGCTTGCTGGGCAAGGATTTCATCGGCGGAACCGGCGCGCTGGGCTTTTTGCTCGCCGCCGAAGTGGTCGCCGCGACCGCCGTGGTGAGCGAGGCGGCGCTGGTCTATCTGGCGCGGGTGCCCAACCTGCTGATCTCGCTGGTCACGATTTCGCTGCAGGCCGTGCTGACCTTTGCCGGAATCGAGCTGGTTACGCATCTCAATTACAACGATAAATTCAGCGCGGCGGCGGCGGCGGGATCGCTGGCGATATCGCTTGCGGTGGCATCGTTGCTCAAGGCGCGGCTGCTGACGCAGATCCTTCAGCACCCGATCAATAACTGGCGCTGGCCGCTGGTCTGGGCGGCGGCCCCGGCGGTGTTGGTCGGCTGGGCCACGCAGCGGCTGCTGCCGCATTGGGCTAGCCTGGTCTTCGGCATCCCGGCAATCCTGCTCGCCTACGGTTTCGTCATCTGGCACAAGGGCTTCGGTCCCGAAGACCGGGTGCTGTTCCGCCGCAATGTCGGCGCGTGACGCAAAGCTGACGGAGCAAGGCAATGAACCAAGCACTCGCGGTGATTGAAGCGAACTGGCAGATTTATGGCGGGATAGCACTGCTGGCGCTGCTGATTGGCTGGTGGCTGCTGGCGCGCACGAGCCAGCGCACCCGCGACCGTTCTTACAAACCCGACGTGCTCGACGAAGGGGTCGGCCCCGCGCAGCGCAATCAGGCGCTGATCGATGCCGCGCCCGCCGCGCAAGTGGTGATGCCACCGGTGCCGCCGCTTACGCTTACGCCAGCTGAGCCATTGCCAGAGCGGCGCTCGGTACCCGAAGTGATCGCCGAACCCGCGCCAATGCCCGGCCTGGACCAAGCCGCCTCACCCGATCAGACCGCCGCTGAAGAGCAGCGACCGGATTCGGTCAGCGCGCCGGACGTTGCGCCAGAGCCAGCACCTGAACCTACGCTTGAACCGGTGCCAGCGCCCATTGCAGCACCGCCACAAACCTTGCCAACAGGTGATGATCTGGCAAAAATCAAAGGCCTCGGCCCCAAACTCCAATCCCTGCTGCTCACACTGGGCCTGAGCACTTACGCCCAAATCGCCGCTTTGACCGAGGCCGACTTGGTCGCGCTCGACCCGAAACTGGGGCCGTTCGCCGGAAGGCCGGCCCGCGACGGCTGGGTCGAACAGGCGAAGTACCTCGCGGCAGGCG
>JANMBA010000362.1:0-7606 GCA_031360105.1 Novosphingobium sp. | reverse complement strand
ACGCTTCCGCCATTTGGGCCGCCACCAAGCCGGCGGACCTTTTTGGCGTTGGGCTTCATCACGGTGTTGCCCATCGAAACCTGGCCATCGCCCGCGATGACGGTGGTGCCGCCCTTTTTAACGCCGATGATGGTGGTGCCGTGCCACTGAATCAGGCCATGGCGATCATTTGAACTGTTCATGCCCCGCAATATGGCGATTGCCACGCGCGGTTCAAGCTAACTGCCGTTCGGGCCGCCCGGTCCGCCGGCCTGGCTGCCCGCCCCGCCCGCGCCGACCTGGCCGATATTGCCGAACAGGTCTTCGAGGAAGCCGCGGTTACGGCCCAGCGTCGGGGTCTTGTCCCCATCGGGATCGATCCGCGCGACCTTTTCCATGCCCGTCCGCTCAACCCCGGTGACATTGCCCTTGTCGTCGAACATGATGTGGACCAGCAGGTTTTCTTTGGCCTGCGGCGCGCTGAACGCGGACTGCCGGGTGTTGGTCGAGACGTAATACCAGTCCTGCCGTCCGAACTGGCTGATGAAGCTGGGGCGGCCCAGCATCTTTTCAACCGACGTGCGATTGTCGACCCCGGCCTGCACCGAATCCAGCAGCGGACCATCGACCAGATAACCGCGGTGATCCTTGATCGACGAGCAACCGCTCAGCCCGATGGCGAGCGCAGCTCCTGCCAGCAAAAGTCCGGTAATACGCCCAGTAGCCAACATCGTTATATCGCTCCGTCGGCACGCCCGGCATTGAAGGCCGCGCCCAAATGTTTTATCGCCTGATCTATCGTGGGCCAGCCTTAGGCTGCCTTGCCGCGCTGCGCAATAAGGCCGCTTGGGGTCTCTGCGTTTAACGCCAACTGAATGAAAGGCCGCGTACACTATGGCGCTTTTGGAACGCCTGCTGGGCCGCAAGCCCGCCGAAATTGAGCTTCGTCCGTTATGGCACCGGGTGGTCGAGATTGCCCGCGAGCCGCAGTGGTATGCAGCCGGCGGGATCGCTGACAGCGTGCCCGGCCGGTTCGACGCGATCACGATCGTGCTCAGCCTGGTGTTGCTGCGGATGGAAGCGAGTGAACCAGTGCGCGGACATACCGCACGGCTGACCGAGCTGTTCGTCGCCGATATGGACGGCCAGTTGCGCCAAAGCGGGGTTGGCGACGTGGTGATGGGCAAGCACATGGGCCGCCTGATGAGTGCGCTTGGCGGACGGATCGATGCTTTCCGGGCCGGCTTGACAGCGCCCGATGACGCGGTGCTGACCGCCGCAGTTGAGCGCAATATTACCTTGATCGTGGGCGCTGACATTTCGGCGGTGGCCCGCACAATGCGCTTGCTCGCCGCCGATCTGGCGCAAACGGCCGACGCCGCGCTGCTGGCCGGGACGATTACCCGGTGAGCGAGCTGGTTCGGATGATCGACGCGCGCCAATTGCCGCCCGAGCCGATCGACATCAAGGCCAACCCCGAAGAATGCGCCGCGCTGGCGCAGCGGTTTGGCTTGGTCCGGGTCAAGCATCTGAGCGCGCGGATCACCTTGACCCGCGACGGCCCGACCGTGCGCGCGGGCGGCCGGATCAACGCCGACATTGTGCAAAGCTGCGCCATCTCAGCCGAGGATCTGCCGGTACGGATTCACGAGCCGGTGGCGCTGCATTTCGTGCCCGCCAATTCCACCCCGGCGGCCGATGCAGAGGTTGAACTCGATGCCGAGCAACTCGATCAGATCGAGATGGACGGGCACCAGTTCGATCTGGGTGAGGCGCTGGCCCAGGGGCTGGCGCTGGCGATCGATCCTTACGCCGAAGGTCCGGGCGCAGCGGAAGCGCGGCGTCAGGCCGGGATGCTGGAGCCAAGCGATGCCGGGCCGTTTGCGATGTTGAAGAAGTTGTTGGGCGAGTAAGACCTCAAAACGGAATATCGTCGTCCAGATCGTCGGCGAACCCGCCGCCGCCGACATTGCTGCCGCCCGAGCGTTGCCCACCACCGCCAAACGACCCACCGGAATTTCCGCCACCGCCAAAGTCGCCGCCGCCCGAACGCTGGCCGCCACCGCCGCCCTGACCACCGCCACCGCCACCGCCACCGGGCGCACCATCGAGCATAGTCAGCACCGAGCCGGGGCCTTGCAGCACCACTTCGGTTGAATAGCGATCATTACCCGAGGCATCCTGCCACTTGCGGGTGCGCAGCTGGCCTTCGATGTAAACTTTCGAGCCCTTGCGCAAAAAGCGCTCAGCGACCCCAGCCAGCCCTTCGGAAAAAATCGCGACCGAGTGCCACTCGGTGCGTTCCTGCTTGTCGCCGGTGTTCTTGTCTTTCCAGCTTTCGGACGTGGCGATCCGCAAGTTGCAGACCTTGCCGCCGTTCTGAAAGCTCTTCACTTCGGGGTCAGCGCCCAGATTGCCGACGATAATTACCTTGTTGACGCTGCCTGCCATCGAATCGTGTCCCTTTGATATTTCGCTGGCCTAGCCAATGCGCCGGGTCAGGGCGAGTCAGTGGTGAGGTTTTTCCATAATCAAAGTGAGGGAAGACTTTGCGCGCGCGGAGGCGCGGAGGACGCGGAGAAGTGGCGCTGGCCGCAGGTCATTGCCGCAAATGCTACCTCGAATTGAACGCAATGGAGCAAATTTGAGCGGCTACTCCGAACACATTCTTCTCTGCGTCCTCTGCGCCTCTGCGCGCGTCAACTCTACCCCAACCCCAACCACACTGCCGCCCAATAGGTCAGCCCGGCAAAAATGTATGCCAGCGCGAACAAATAGCCGAGCATGAAGGCAGGCCATTTCCAACCGTTCGTTTCGCGCCGCGTGACCGCGATGGTGCTCATGCATTGCGGCGCGAAAACGAACCAGGCGAGGAACGCGAGCGCGGTGGCGAGGCTCCACTTGGTGGTCAATTGTGTGCCCAGTGCCTGCGCCTGCTGATCTTGGTCCGCATTGCCGACCGCATAAGTCGTGGCGAGCGAGGCGACCGCAACTTCGCGCGCGGCCATCGCCGGAATCAGGGCCAGCGCAATATCCCGGTTAAACCCAATCGGCTCAAGCACCACCGCGAGGCCATTGGCAACGTGCCCGGCAATCGAAGCATCAACCTGGTTCTGGCCTTCGCCGGCCCGCGGGAAATTGAGCAGCAACCACAAGACCACGCTGACCGTCAGGATGATTGTACCCGCCCGGCGCAAAAAGATCTGCACCCGCTGATACAGCCCCAGCAGCATATCCTTCAGCTGCGGCAGCTGGTATTTGGGCAGCTCCATAATGAAGCCGCTCGCCGATCCCTTGGCAATCGTCCGCCGCAAGATCAGCGCGGCCAGCATCGCGCCGACTATTCCGGCCACATACAGCCCCAGCATGACCAGCCCCTGCAGCCGCATCCCCGGCAATACCGCCCGGTTCGGAATGAACGCGGCGATGATCAGCGTATAGACCGGCAGCCGCGCCGAACAAGTCATCAGCGGGGCAACCAGAATGGTGGTCAGCCGGTCCTTGGGATCGGCGATGCTGCGGGTCGCCATGATCCCCGGCACCGCGCAGGCAAAGCTCGACAGCAGCGGGATGAAACTGCGCCCCGACAGGCCCACGCGGGCCATCAGCCGGTCCATCAGGAACGCCGCGCGGGCCATATAGCCCGATGCTTCCATCGCGAGGATGAAGAAGAACAGGATCACGATCTGGGGCAGGAACACCAGCACTGCGCCGACCCCGGCGATCACCCCGTCAGTGATCAGATCACGCGGCAATCCGGCTGGCAAAGTGTCGCGAACCAGCCCGCTCAGCCAATCGACCCCGGCCTGCAAGGCATCGGCGAACGGCTGCGCGCCAGTGAACACCGCTTGAAACACCACAAACAGCATGACGAACAGGATCAGCGGGCCAAGCCACGGGTGCAGGAACAGCCGGTCGAGCCGGGCATGCAGCCGGTGCCGCGCTGTTTCGGACAGGATCACCCCATCGGCAATCGCATGCGCGGTCAGGCGCCGCTCGCCCAGCGAGGTATGCGGGCGGTGATGTTCGGGCGCGCGTTCCTCAGCTGCCGCAATCGCCGCCGCCAGTTCGGTCAGACCGCGCCGCCGCACCGCGACGGTTGGCACCACCGGCACCCCGAGCGCTTCCTGCAAGGCCTGCGGATCGAGCACCAGCCCGTCGCGTTCGGCCAGATCGAGCATGTTGAGCGCGATCACGGTGGGGCGTCCCAATGCGATAATTTCCTGCGCGAACACCAGATGCTGTTCCAGGTTCGAAGCATCGAGCACCACCACCAGCACATGCGGTGCGGGTTCGCCCGGAAATTCGCCCAGGATGACCTTGCGGGTGACCTCTTCGTCGGGACTGGTCGGGGTCAGACTGTAGCTGCCGGGCAGATCAGTCAGCGCCACCGGCTCGCCCGAGGGCAGCAGCAGGCGGCCAGCTTTGCGTTCCACCGTGACACCAGGATAGTTGGCGATCTTTTGGCGCGCCCCGGTCAGCGCGTTGAACAGCGCGCTTTTACCCGCGTTGGGATTGCCGACCAGCGCGGCGCTGCGCAGCGCGGTCATGCTGGCAGCACCTCGACCGACATTACGCGGGCATGCGCGCGGCGCAGCGCCACGGTCATCCGCCCGATCGACACCGCCAAGGGATCGTGTCCGCCCAACACGCCGCGATAAGCAATTGCCACCCGCGCCTCAACATCCAGCCCCAGCGATTGGAGCCGCTGCACTTCGTCCGGGGCCAGCGCGGCCCAATCAACTGCGCTGATGCGGGCCATCTGGCCAAGCGGAAGCAGGTCAAGTGTCATAGCCAGCAGGCTGCCAGATCAATCACGATATTGCAAGTCATTCGCAATAATTACCGCGCCGGATAGCGCAGTCGTCCGAGCAGCCGCGCTGGGCTGAATTGCTCGTCGCGCGGCTTCATCAGCCGGGCCTTGGCTTTCTCAAACTTCATTATGCCCTCGATCCGGCGCTCGAGGAAGGCGCGCGTAGCGGCGTGATCCGGGCTGGTGTCATCGACAAAGACCGCCAGCGTCGCGGCATAGATCGAACCCAGTGTCAGCCGTTTGGTATAGTGGTTGTAATCGGTGGCGGTATCACCCGCTAAGCGCCACATTACATCGGCGCTATGCCAACCCAGTTGCAGCGCCCGGGCCACGTTTTGCGGCATCGCCATGATCGCCAGCGCGCGGCGCAGCGCTTCTTTCTGGTGGGCAACCGCATCCAGCCGGAACTGCACCAGCGTGCGGATCCGCTCGCGAATTTTCAGGGTCGCCAGATGCTCGGGCGGTAAAGCTCGCGCCATCGCGGCATCGACGCTGTGCACCCAGGCCTCGATCATCGCCATCGCACCGCCGGCAAAGGCATATTCTGCGGTGTCAGGGTTTACGCCCGCAGCTTCGGCGGCACCGCGCACCGCCACCATGCTCCACCCATCGAACGTGGCCGCATCGGCCAGCGCCGGTGCAAGGCTGAGCCGCAGCGCATCAAGGCTATCATCGCTGCTCATGGTCTGGCGCAGCACTTCGCTCACTTGGGTCCGAACATTGGCTTGGTCTGCCCCGGCTTGGCCTTGGGCTTGGCATTGGCCTTGATCTCGCTCAGCAGCACATCACGTTTGGTATCAAGCGCGGCATAATCACGCGCGGTACGACCCGAATTGTCAGCCCGGTCGGGATCGGCCCCGGCTTGCAGCAGCATGCGCATCAGCGCGATATTGCGATTGTGGACGGCGGCAATCAGCGGAGTTTCGCCGGTGGAGCCACTTTCATCAACCCGCGCGCTGGATGCCAGCAGATATTGAACGCCTTCGATAAAGCCCACGTTGCAGGCGATCACCAACGGCGTTTCACCTTTGCTGTTGCGCATGTTCACGTTGGCACCCTGCCCGATCAGGAATTTGACATAGGCCAGATTTTTTTGCCGTGCCGCAATGTGCAGCGCTGTTTCCAGGCTGGACTGATCGCGGGTGTTGATCAGGCTGGGGCCACCCTTTTCAAGCAGTTCGGTCACTGCCTTGTCATCGCGTTTGGTCACGGCCTGAAGGAATTTGTAACCCTCGGAAAACTGGGCCAACGCCGGCCCGGGCAGCGCCACCGCAGCGCTTAACAGCGCGGCCAGCATCAGGGTCAGCTTGCGGTGGTTCAGCACGAATAAAATACCTCCTGTTGCGGATCGCTGCGGCAGAATCGCCGAATGGCCCGAAACGCTCCTTGCGCGGTGCGGTTTAGCAGAGCATGAACCAGTGCGCCATGCTCAAGCCAATTCGCATTATTTCTGTGGGCGCAGCGCTGCTGCTCAACGCCTGCCAGCAGCCCGCTAACCAGACAGCCGAGGCCGCCCCGATTGCCGGAGTTTCGCTGACTGGCGCCGCTGTCGGCGGTCCGTTCACATTGACCGGCAAGGACGGCCAGCGGGTCAGCTCAGACCAGTTCAAGGGCAAGTACCGGATTCTGTATTTCGGCTACACCTTCTGCCCCGATGCCTGCCCGACCGACGTTGGCGTGATCATGCAGGGCTTGCTACGCTTTGCCAAGGATCACCCCGCGCTTGCCGCCGATGTCCAGCCGTTCTTCATCACGATTGATCCCGCGCGTGATACGCCCGAAAAAGTTGGGCAGTTTGCAGCCGCATTCTCGCCCAAGCTGATCGGGCTGACCGGATCGCAGGCCGAGATTGACGCGCTTGCGAAGAAATTTGTAGTGGTCAAGAGCAAGTCCGGGACTGACCCCGCCCGCTATCTGATGGACCACACGCGCCACGCCTATCTGCTGGATCGCGAAGGCCAGCCGCTCGAGATTTTGCCGGTGTTCGATGGCCCCGTTGCGGTGGCAGCCGATCTGGCCAAGTCGGTTCACTAAGCTGCGGCGATGGACGCCATGCGCCCCGCCTTCTGGACTCTCCCGATCGAGCGGTTGACCCGGCCCGAATGGGAAGCGCTGTGCGATGGTTGCGGCCAATGCTGCCTGCACAAGGCCGAGGATGAAGACACCGGGATCATCTATCCCACCAATGTCGCGTGCCGCCTGCTCGATATCCCGAGCGCCCGGTGCAGCGATTACAAGCACCGCAAGGCGCAGGTTCCCGATTGCCTGAAACTTAACCCGGCGCTGGCCGCCTCGGTCACTTGGCTGCCCGATACCTGCGCCTACCGGCTGCGTGCTGATGGGGCGGACTTGCCCGGCTGGCACTATCTGGTCTGCGGCGATCCCGAAGCGGTCCACGCGGCGGGCATTTCGGTGCGAGGCAAAGCGATCAGCGAGGACCTGGCCGGGCCGCTTGAGCAGCATGTCATTTTGCCGCCGGGGATGGAACTGGCCGATGATTGACTGGCTGCTGAACCGCGAACCGGCAGCGCCGCAGATCGAAGTAGCTGGACGAGTGCTGCCCGTGGTGCTGCGCCGCAACGCGCAAGCCCGGCGGATGACCATGCGGCTCGCCCCTGATGGCAGCGCGGTGCGGATTACTCTGCCGCAATGGGGGCGCACTGCTGAAGCGCTTGAATTTGCCCGCAACCGCGCCGGCTGGATCGCCGGACAGCTGGCCGCAGTGCCCGCGGCGGCGGCGCTGGGCGACGGCGGCGAAGTGCAGTTTTGCGGGGAACGTCTGACCATTCGCCATGATTCCACCGCGCCGCGCCG
>JANMBA010000416.1:0-2228 GCA_031360105.1 Novosphingobium sp. | reverse complement strand
GATCAAGCGATCGGGATAAAGCGAAAAGCCGATCGCCGGTTCGTCGCTGGGGGTGATCCGGTAACTGCCGCCGCGGCCCAGCGATCCGGGTACGCCATCAGCGTAAATCATAAAGCCGAACCAGGTCTGATATTCGAACCCGTGACGCTCGCTCGGGTCGAGGGTCAGCCGGGCTTTGCCCTGCACCCGCGCGGTGATTTGCCGCAGCGCGGCGATCCGGCTGGCGAGCGTGCCGCCCCCTAAATCGTTGGCAGCATCGAACGCAGCCAGTCGCTCGATTGCCGCCTCAAATGGTCCAATCGCGCTTAGCAGCGGCAAGTAAGCTGCGCCGCCCGCCGCCACCAGCCCTCCGGCATCCTTGGCATCAAGCTCGCGCCGGACCGCCTCGATTTTGCTGGGTTCCAGCGGCATCGCTTTGGCCGCCAAGGTATCAACCAGATCGGGCAACGTGAAATCCACCGACAGCCCGGTTGCGCCCGCCGCGCTTAGCGCTTCGATTGCCGCCGCAACCACTTCGCCAGCCGCTGCCACGCTGTCATTGCCGATCAGTTCGGCGCCCAGTTGCAAGTGCTCGCGGGTCGGATCGAGCCCGTCACCTTTGATCGTCACGACTTGCCCGGCATAGCACAGCCGCAACGGCCGCGCCGCGCTGGCGAGACTGTTCGAGGCGATCCGCCCCAGTTGCGGGGTCAGATCGCTGCGCAGTGCCAGCGTCCGCAGACTGGCGGGATCGACAAACCGAAACATCCGGCGCGGGCTGATCCCGGCCATCCGACTGGCGAGCGACTTTTCGAATTCAAGCGTCGGCGGCTGGACCCGGTCATAGCCGTGCCCATCGAGGCAATCGAGCACCGCGCGCGTGACTTTGGCGGCTGCGGCGGCGCTTGGCGGCAGCCGGTCCTCCAGCCCCTCGGGTAACAGATCGCGGTCAAATTCCATACTTCAGCCCCTTCGGCGGCTGCCTCTTGCTCCCCCCCTCCCGCCTGCGGGAGGGGTCGGGGGAGGGCCTGTTATGCGAAGGTGAGGGTAGATAACAAGCCCTCCCCTATCCCCTCCCGCGAGCGGGAGGGGGATTTTCAGAGCGCCTGCTTCGCGGCGCGCTTCTTCAAAACGCCAGCGCCATCACCCGCTTTACACCCGCAATGCTGCGCGCAGTTTCAAGCACCGAGGCGGGCACCGCGCTGTCAACGCTCAGCAGCAGCACTGCCTCACCGCCCGCATCGCGGCGGCCAAGGTTGAACGTGCCGATGTTGATCGCGTTTTCGCCCAGCAGCGTTCCGATCCGCCCGATAAAGCCCGGCGCGTCTTCGTTGACGATATACAGCATTGGTCCATTCAGCTCGGCCTCGACCTTGATTCCGAACAGTTCAACCAGGCGCGGCTCAGCGTTCGAGAACAGCGTGCCTGCAACCGAACGCTCGCCCGCCTCGGTTTTGACCGAAACGCGGATTAGCGTGTGGTAATCGCCAGCTTTCTCGGTCTTGACCTCGCGCACTTCCATCCCGCGCTCTTTGGCCAGGAACGGCGCGTTGACCATATTGACCGTGTCCGACTGGACCCGCAGGAACCCGGCCAGCACCGCCGCCACGATCGGCTTGATGTTGAGCTCAGCCGCCGCGCCTTCGGCATGGATCGAGATACGCGGGATTGCGCCGGTGGTCAGCTGACCGACCAAGCCGCCCAGCTGCTCGGCCAGCGCCATGTATGGCTTCAGCTTGGGCGCTTCTTCGGCCGACAAACTAGGCATGTTGAGCGCATTGGTGACCCCGCCGTGGACGAGGTAATCGGACAGCTGCTCGGCCACCTGGATCGCGACATTGACCTGCGCTTCGTCAGTCGAAGCCCCCAGATGCGGGGTCGAGATGAAGTTCGGCGTGCCGAACAAGGGCGATTCCTTGGCCGGTTCCTTGGCAAACACATCGAGCGCGGCGCCCGCGACCTGGCCCGAATCGAGCGCATCCTTCAGCGCTTCCTCATCGATCAAACCGCCGCGCGCGCAGTTGATGATCCGCACGCCCTGCTTGGTCTTGGCGAGGTTTTCGCGGCTCAGAATGTTGCGGGTCTGATCGGTCAAGGGCGTGTGCAGCGTGATGAAATCGGCGCGGGCCAGCAGCGTATCGAGATCGACCTTTTCAACCCCCATTTCGACCGCACGCTCAGGCGTGAGGAACGGATCGAACGCCACCACTTTCATGCGCAGCCCCAGCGCGCGGCTGGCGACGATCGAG
>JANMBA010000407.1:0-3002 GCA_031360105.1 Novosphingobium sp. | reverse complement strand
GACAAGATCGCGGCGATGGAAGCCGCCGGCATCCGCGTTTCGCCCTCGCCCAGCGAGCTTGGCGTGTCGCTCGACGCGCTGCTCAAGGAACTTGCGTAGAAAGCGCTAACCATACTTAAGCCCCTACCCTTTAGGGGAGGGGTTGGGGTGGGGCTTGTCCGGTTGGCGCACCGCCTGATCAACAGCCCCCACCCCTACCCCTCCCCTGAAGGGCAGGGGCTTTGAAGAAGCAGAAGGCCGAAATTATGGGCTACGAAACAACCGACTTCCTCCCCGACGCCTCTGACTCTGGCCAGCAGCCCGGGCCGTCATGGGCGCGCGCGAACTGGCGCACTGCTGAGGACGACCTGACGCAGGCGATGGATCCCACCGCGATGCAGGTGCTGGTTAAGGCGGCGGCGGCCAAAGCTGGCGCGCCGCTCGATGCCACAGCGGTGGAAGAAGCGGCGGGAGATTCGATCCGCGCGATGATGCTGGTGCGGACTTACCGCGTGCGCGGGCACCTGGCGGCTGATCTTGATCCGCTGGGCCTGGCCAAGCAGGATTTGCCGCCCGATCTTTCGCCCGAATATCACGGATTTTCAGGCGCGGCGCTGGACCGCAAGGTCTATCTTGGCGGCACACTTGGCCTGCAATGGGCGAGTGTGCGTGAGCTGGTCGAGATCCTGAAGCGCAACTATTGCGGCAAGGTCGGCCTGGAATACATGCACATTTCCGACGTGGAGGAACGCCGGTTCCTGCAAGACCGGATTGAGGGCGGTGACAAGTCGATCGACTTCACGCCCGAGGGCAAGAAGGCGATTCTGGCGGCAGTGATCCGCGGCGAGCAATACGAAAAGTTCCTCGGCAAGAAATACGTCGGAACCAAACGCTTCGGGCTTGATGGCGGCGAATCGATGATCCCGGCGCTGGAAGCGGTGATCAAATATGGCGGGCAACTGGGTGTGCGCGAAATCGTGTACGGCATGGCCCATCGCGGGCGCTTGAACGTGCTGGCCAACGTGCTGGCCAAACCATACCGCGTAATCTTCCACGAATTTTCAGGCGGCACCGCCAATCCCGAAGATGTCGGCGGATCGGGCGACGTCAAATACCATCTGGGCACCAGCACCGACCGTGAATTCGACGGGATCAAGGTGCATATGAGCCTGGTTCCCAACCCCAGCCACCTTGAAACAGTCGATCCGATCGTGCTGGGCAAAGCCCGCGCAGGCCAAGTGGTGCGCGAAGACATCGGCCCCGGCAAACACAAGCAAGTGCTGCCGGTGCTGATTCACGGCGATGCTGCCTTTGCGGGCCAGGGCATCGTCTGGGAATGCTTCGGCTTTTCAGGCGTCAAAGGGTACAACACCGGCGGCTGCATCCACTTCATCATCAACAACCAGATCGGCTTTACCACCAGCCCGCAATTCAGCCGCGGCTCGCCTTATCCCTCGGACGTGGCCAAGGGCATTCAGGCCCCGATCATCCACATCAACGGCGATGATCCCGAAGCGGTGACCTTCGCCTGCAAGCTGGCGATCGATTACCGCCAGACTTTCGGGCGCGATGTGGTGGTTGATATGTGGTGCTATCGCCGCTTTGGCCACAACGAGGGCGACGAGCCCGGCTTCACCCAGCCGCTTATGTATCAGAAAATTCGCGCCCACCCGCCGGTCAGCGCGCTTTATGCCGCGCGGCTGGTGCAACAGGGCGTGATCGATCCGGCCTGGGCCGAAACCAACGCCGCAGGCTTTACCGCTACGCTCGAAGAAGAATTCGAAGCTTCCAAAAGTTACAAGGCCAATCAGGCTGACTGGTTCTTTGGCCGCTGGACCGGGCTGCACGCGCCCGGTGATCCCGAAACCGCGCGGCGCAATGTGCCGACCGGGATTGAGGCCAAGCTGTTTGACAGTCTGGGCCGCACGCTGACCACAGTGCCGGCCGATCTGACCATCCACAAGACGCTCGGCCGAGTGCTCGACGCCAAGCGGGAAATGTTCGCCAGCGGCGCCGGGTTCGATTGGGCCACCGCCGAAGCCCTGGCCTTTGGCAGCCTGTGTTCCGAAGGCTATAACGTCCGCCTGTCGGGCCAGGATTCGGGGCGCGGCACCTTCAGCCAGCGCCACGCAGCGTGGATCGACCAGACCGACGAGCGCAAATATATCCCGCTCTCCACCGTCCCGCACGGGCGCTTTGAAGTCCACGATAGCCCGCTGTCGGAATACGGCGTGCTGGGCTTTGAATACGGCTATGCCAGCGCCGATCCCAAATCGCTGGTGCTGTGGGAAGCACAATTCGGCGATTTTGCCAATGGTGCACAGATCATCATTGATCAGTACATCGCCTCATCGGAATCAAAGTGGCTGCGCGCCAACGGCCTCGTTCTGCTGTTGCCGCATGGCTACGAAGGGCAAGGCCCGGAGCACAGCTCGGCGCGGCTCGAGCGGTTCCTGCAATTGTGCGCGCAGGATAATATCCAGGTCTGCAACATTACCAGCCCGGCTAATTATTTCCACGTGCTGCGCCGCCAGATGCACCGGCCGTTCCGCAAGCCGCTGATCATCATGACGCCCAAGTCCTTGCTGCGGCACCCGATGGCCAAAAGCGAAGCCAGCGAATTTATCACCGTCGCGCATTTCAAGCGGATCCTGTCCGACCGGGACGGCGCGGAGGATGCCAAGACCAGGCGCGTGATCCTGTGTTCGGGCAAAGTCGCTTACGATCTGATGGAAGCGCGTGCGGCGGCCGAACTGACTGACACGCAGATCATCCGGCTGGAGCAGCTCTATCCGTTCCCGGGTGAGCCCTTGGCTACGCGGCTAGCGCGGATGCCGAAGCTCGAAGACGTGGTCTGGTGCCAGGAAGAACCGCGCAACAACGGTGCGTGGTTTTTTGTCGAACCCGAGATCGAGCAAGCGCTGATCGCCGCCAAAAGCAAGGTCACCCGCCCGCGCTATGCCGGGCGCGTGGCCAGCGCCTCGCCGGCCACCGGCCTCGCCACCCGCCATCAGAGCGAGCAA
>JANMBA010000406.1:0-5396 GCA_031360105.1 Novosphingobium sp. | reverse complement strand
ATGCTCGCTGATCTTCTGGGCCCAATCGCGGCAATCTTCGCCCAAGGGCACTTCCTCGGGCATCCAGTGGATCTGCTGCTGGCGTTTCCACATATCGTAAGCCCACGGATATTCGAACGGCTTGTAGGTCTTGCGGGCTTCGAGAAGAGGCATTGATCAGACTCCGGTGGGCAAAAAGGATACGCCCGCGCGGCGCAAGTGGGAAGCGCGCGGGGCGGGGTTGGGTTGAAGAAGATTTTGCGCGCGCAGAGCACGCAGAGGACGCGGAGAAGAAACGCTATCGGCGCAGCCGCCTGCGATCTCATCCGCTGCGCTTGGCGCGGCGGCGCAATGATTCAGGAGCCTGCGGTCCGGCACCACTTCTCGGCGATCTCTGCGGTCTCTGCGCGAGAAAAATTCAGCTGCGGTCGCGGTCATTTCCAGAACCAGTATGGCTTGCGATTGTTCGAACGGCGGTGCGACCACATGCGGACGTACATCCACAGCCCCGAGAAGGCGAAGAAGGTCAGCGCCAACCCGGACAGGATCGATAGCGCGGTGCCGACAGGGCCGAATTCCTCACCCGAATGCAAGTCCTTCAGAAAGCCCGACCAGACTTTGGCGCCGTCGGCCGCAGGTTTGGGGCGGCAGAACATGTCAGGTGGGCACACGAAACCTGCTGGCGCCGCGCTGAGCGCGGGGCGCGGCTCGCTCTTGGCCTTAAGCTCGGCGAGCTGGATCATCACGCCGGTCACCCCGATAAACAGGATGAACAGACCGAAGAATACCGACAGCCAGCGGTGGTATTTACGCATCAAAACAGCTCCACGAGGCCAATATCGCTCAGCCGGTTGAGTGCAATCCACAGCAGCCCCGGCATGGCTAATGCAGCAAACAGCGAGACCACGATCGCTCGCCGCACCCGCAACCGCCGCGCCGGATCAAAGCTGGTATTGGCAGCGGTTGGCAACGCTTGCAGCGCCGCCAGCGCGCGCACCGCCACCAGCACGCTGACCAGCACCCCGATGGCCGGCGCAAAGGTGCCCAAGGTCATCGGCCCAAAGTCACTGGCGAGTCATCGGTTCGAGTCACGTTGCCTGGCCGCCTACTGGCAGCTCAGGCATTCCTCGTAATCGGTTTGCTGCGCGGCCAGTTCGATCTTGGGCGCATCCGAGGTGTTGTCAGCTTCAACCCCGCCCGCAAACCCAGCGCGCTGGACCGATTTCGAGCGCAGGTAATACAGGCTCTTGATGCCCTTTTCCCAAGCTTGCAGGTGCAGATGCATCAGGTCCCACTTTTCGACATCAGCCGGGATATACAGGTTCAGGCTCTGCGCCTGATCGATGAACGGGGTGCGGTCAGCCGCGAATTCGAGCAGCCAGCGTTGGTCGATCTCAAAGCTGGTCTTGTACACGTCCTTTTCCTGCGGGCTGAGGAAATCGAGGTGCTGGACCGAGCCGCCATGCTCAAGGATGGTGTTCCACACCGCGGTCGAATCCTTGCTTTTGGCTTGCAGCAACCGCTCAAGATATGGATTCTTGACCACGAAGCTGCCCGACAGCGTCTTGTGGGTATAGATATTGGCGGGGATCGGCTCGATGCAGGCCGAAGTGCCGCCGCAGATGATGCTGATCGACGCGGTCGGCGCGATCGCCATCTTGCACGAAAAGCGCTGCATCACGCCCATGTCCGCCGCATCGGGACAAGCCCCGCGTTCGTGCGCGAGCACCAGGCTGGCCTCGTCCGCCTTGGCCGAGATGTGTTTGAACATCTTGAGGTTGAGCGCCTTGGCCAGCGCGCTTTCAAAGCCGATGCCTTTCAGCTGCAGGAACGAATGGAACCCCATCACTCCCATGCCGACCGAGCGTTCGCGCATCGCGGAATACTTGGCGCGGGCCATTTCGGGCGGGGCGCGGTCGATATAATCTTGCAGCACGTTATCGAGGCAGCGCAGCACGTCTTCGATGAAGCGCTCGTCCTTGTTCCACTCGTCCCAGGTTTCCAGGTTCAGCGACGACAAGCAGCACACCGCAGTGCGGTCATTGCCGAGGTGATCCTTGCCGGTGGGGAGCGTAATCTCGGAGCACAGGTTCGAGGTTGAAACCTTGAGCCCCAGATCGCGGTGATGCTTGGGCATCGTGCGGTTCACCGTATCGGAGAACACAATGTAGGGCTCGCCCGTGGCCAGCCGGGTTTCGACCAGCTTTTGGAACAGCGCGCGGGCATTGACCGTGCTGCGGACCGAGCCGTCCTTGGGGCTGAGCAGATCGAAATCAGCGCCGTCGCGGACCGCTTCCATGAATTTGTCAGTCAGCAGCACGCCATGATGCAGGTTCAGCGCCTTGCGGTTAAAATCGCCCGATGGCTTGCGGATTTCGAGGAACTCCTCGATTTCCGGGTGCGACACGTCGAGGTAGCAGGCGGCCGATCCGCGCCGCAGCGAACCCTGGCTGATCGCGAGCGTCAGGCTGTCCATCACGCGCACAAACGGGATAATCCCGCTGGTCTTGCCGTTCAGCCCGACCGGCTCGCCGATCCCGCGGACGTTGCCCCAATAGGTGCCGATCCCGCCGCCGCGGCTGGCCAGCCAGACATTCTCGTTCCAGGTACCGACAATCCCTTCGAGGCTGTCCGAAACCGAATTGAGATAGCAGCTGATCGGCAGTCCGCGATTGGTCCCGCCGTTCGACAGCACCGGGGTGGCCGGCATGAACCACAGGCGGCTGATGTAATCGTAAAGCCGCTGGGCGTGCGCTTCATCATCGGCATAGGCATCGGCGACCCGCGCGAACAGGTCCTGATAGCGCTCACCGGGGAGCAGATAGCGGTCGTCGAGCGTTTCCTTGCCGAAATCGGTCAGCAGCGCATCGCGGGCATGATCGACCTCGATTGCGAAGCGGCGATCGTGGATCGATTTGGAATCATCGGACGGGGCCGCCGCGGCAGACACTGCCCCAGCTAGTGCCGCCGCCCCCAGTTGCTCCACCAGATCTTGCGAGCCCACGTCAGTCTTGTCTTGCATCGGTAGTGCCATTCTCTCTGCTGGGGTGCCGCCGGTCGCCAGGTTCACGCGCGGCATCACCGCAGCCGCCACCGCGCCGTCAGTTCCCGCCAGCGCTGCTTCAACTTCGGCCATACCTGGCTCGTCCCCGTTCCTGAATTCCACTTGTCGCCCCTGTCTTTCGTACTGCGCGCGCCGCAGCGCATGTTCTTACTTCGTTCGAATCAGCGGGCAAGCGTCCACTTTAGCAAATTGCGAGAACGAAACGAGAAATACTTATCCCGGATCGATCCCCAGACTGGTCCGCCAAACGCCCCTGACCAGACTCGAATCGCTTACCTTGGCACGAACCGCGCTAAGCCAATGAAACTAGGTCTAGTAGGTCCCCCCTCGAACTCGACCACAACCTATAGTGCCGCATCCTGATTCCGGCGCAAGAGGATAAATCGCTGGTTTACCATTGGAGCGGGCCGCACAGGCCGTGCCTGATCATGCCGCGATGCAGCGACGCGCGGGAAATGCGCCACTGCACCGCAGCGCAAGAGTCAAAATGGATTTTGAAAATAAATATGTCCGGCAAAACCGCGTCGCGTCCGTTGACACGGAAAGAATCGAGGTGCGCAATTTTGTTGCGCAAACCGGGCTGCGCCGCGCGGTTCGCGCGGGCCACTTGATCGCGGTGACAAGCCGCTTACTTTACGTGCAACACAGACGGAGGCGGTTCCATGTTTAATCTGATCGGTGCAATCATTTCGGGGCTGTTCGTGGGCGCTCTCGCCCGGTTTTTCTACCCCGGCGTGGTCGAGATGGGCTGGCTGATGACCATCGGGCTGGGCATCGCCGGCTCGCTGCTGGCGGGGCTCGTCGCCGGGCGCGGCGGCTATGGCGAAGGCTTTCACCGCGCCGGCTGCTTCGCTTCGGTAATCGGCGCGGTGGCGCTGATTTTCGCGGGCCGGATGCTCGGCTGGCATTTTTAGGACGCAATGACATTGCATTGAACCATTTCGTCATTGCGAGCGAAAGGTAAGATCATCATTCTCTCGGGCACCGAACCACTTGCCAATTCTTGCCCACTGGTACCAAATTGCGTTAAACTTGGCTGGAGGATCCAATGGCAGGCTATCTGATCGCGACGTATGACATCACCAATCCCGAGGCCTACCCGGCTTATGTCGCGGCTGTCGGCGCGACACTGGCCGGTTCGGGGGCCGAAGTCCTCGTGGCGGACTACAATTCCGACATGGTCGAAGGCAAACCGGCAAAGGTTACCGTGGTGCTCAAATTTGCCTCCAAGACCGCCGCACTCGCTTGGTACAATTCCGCCGCCTACCAGGCGGTCGTGCACCTGCGCACTTCGAACTCGGTCGGCGCGATGGTGCTGGTCGATGGGTTCGTCCCGCCCGCTTGATTTAGAGCGTGATGACAAGAGTTTGACCCGCATGACCCCCTCCCCAATGGGGAGGGGGAGGGCGATTTAATGCAATGTATCACGCTCTAGCGCGCATGCTCCGCGATCGCATCGGCGATCTGATCGACCAGTTCGAGCGGCAGGTCGTGGCCCATGCCTTCGATCTCGATCAGCTCGGCGCCCTTGATCACCGCCGCTGTATCGCGCCCGCCTTCGAACGGGACCAGCGGATCATGGTCTCCGTGGATCACCAGTGTTGGCGCACTTACCTTGGCCAGCCGCTTGCGCCGGTCGCCATCATCCATGATCGCCGAGATCTGCCGCGCCGCGCCTTCGGGCAGACGGCCGTGCTCCAACGCATTCAGCACGAACGAATGCTGCGTTTTGCGCTTAGCCGCGCTCATCAGTCGGTGGGAGTCCTGTTCGCGTTGGGGCAGTCTCGGGCATGGTCAGCACCACTGGCAAAACGCAGCAGGCGACCACGGCGATCATAAGGCCGGGGACCAGAGGCGAATGCGTCCGGTCCATCAGCAGTTGCGCAATGTACGGCGTAAACCCGCCGAACACGGCGGTCGCCGCGGTTACCCCAAGCGCTAAGCCACTGAGGCGTCCTTCGCCGGGAAACTGCTCGGCCGTGGCTGCGGCTCCGACTGCGCTCACTCCTCCGGCCACCCCCGCCAGGACCACCGCACCGCCCAGCGCGTTCCAATAAGAAGCACCCGCCATCAGCCAGAACATCGTAACCGGCAGCGCGGCACTGGCGGCGGCTAATGCAATCAACACCGGCTTGCGGCCCCACCGATCGGACAGCATTCCGATGATCGGCGTTACGATGATCACTGCTACAGCTGCAATGGTCGCCAGCCAGAGCGATCCGGCTTCATCCAGGGTTCCGATCGAGATGAGGAATACCGGAACGTAGGTTATTCCGACGTAATAGGTGATCGAACCGAGCGCCGAGATCGCGAACCCGCGCGCAATTCCGGCGCGGTGGCGGGTGAGCGTGTG
>JANMBA010000385.1:0-5451 GCA_031360105.1 Novosphingobium sp. | reverse complement strand
TGCCGCATCGCCGATCGGCACCCAGCTGTCGGCAATTGCCCCGCAAATTGCCAGTCTGGCGGAAAGCGGCACCGACGGCGGGATTGTGCAATATTCCAAAGGGAGTGAGCTGCTCACGCTCGCGGTCAAATCAACTCGCTCGTCGGCTGGCGACGTCGTGACGTTCGAAGACATCACCCGCCAATTGATCGATCAACGCCAGGCCGCCTGGTCCGACGTTGCCCGGCGGATTGCGCATGAAATCAAAAACCCGCTGACCCCGATCCAGCTGGCCACCGAACGGCTGAAACGCCGCTATCGCAAGCAGCTGACCAGCGACGGTGAATTGTTCGAGGAACTGACCGGCACGATCATCCGTCAAGTTGGTGAGTTGCGCCGGATGGTCGACGAATTCTCTTCGTTTGCACGGTTGCCCAAACCGCTGTTCCGCGGCGAAGACCCCGTCGATCTGGCACGGCAGGCGCTGTTCTTGCAAGAAGTGGCGCACCCGGCGATCAACTTTGCCGTCGCGGCTGACGATGAAATGGGGATCATCGCGTGCGACCGGCACCAGTTCGGCCAAGCCATGACCAACGTGCTCAAAAACGCCGTCGAGGCGATCGAGGCACGGCAAAAACAGGAAGACGAGACCTGGCGCGGCCGGATCGTCGTCACGCTGTCGGGCAGTCTGGAAGACGTGCTGGTGACGATTGCTGACAACGGGATTGGTCTGCCGCAAGACCGCGAGCGGATTGTCGAACCGTATGTGACCACGCGCGAGAAGGGCACCGGGCTGGGGCTCGCGATCGTCAACAAGATCGTCGAAGAACATGGCGGCGAGATGAATTTTGCCTCGGGCAAGCCTGATGGAACCGTCGTGACGATGCGCTTTGCGCGCGATCCGCTGGAGGGCCAGCGCGGCTCCGAAGCGGCTGTATAAATGTGTGAACTGAGGTAAATTGATGGCGCTCGAGATCCTGATCGTAGATGACGAACGCGATATCCGCGAGCTGGTGGCCGGTGTGCTCAGCGACGAAGGCTATGAATGCCGCGTCGCGGGGGACAGCACCTCGGCGCTGGCGATGATCGACGAACGCCGCCCCAGTCTGGTGCTGCTCGATGTGTGGCTGCATGGCAGCCCGATGGACGGGCTCGAAGTGCTCGACGCGATCAAGGGCCGCGAGCCGCAGTTGCCGGTGATCATCTTCTCGGGTCACGGCAGCATCGATACCGCAGTGTCGGCGATTGGCCGCGGCGCGATGGATTTTATTGAAAAGCCGTTCGAGGCCGAGCGCTTGCTGCTGCTGGTCGGCCGCGCGACCGAAACCGAACGGCTGCGGCGCGAGAATGCCCGGCTGCGCGAAGGCTTTGTCACCGCTGACGAATTCACGGGCAACAGCAGCGCGATCAACCAGGTCCGCGCCACGCTTAAACGGGTGGCCAATACCGGCAGCCGGCTGCTGATCACCGGCCCTGGTGGATCGGGCAAAGAAGTCGCTGCACGGCTACTGCACAGCTGGAGCGGGCGCGCTGAGCATGCGTTCGTCATTGTCAATTCGGCGCGGATTACCCCCGAACGGTTCGAGCAGGAGCTGTTTGGCGAAGAAGCCAACGGCAAACTGGTGCGCGCCGGTTTGCTTGAAATGGCTGACGGCGGCACGCTCTACCTTGATGAAGTGGCCGATATGCCGCTTTCAACCCAGGCGCGTATCCTGCGGGTGCTGACCGAGCAGGCGTTCGTGCGGGTAGGGGGAAACCGCCAGATCCGTGTCGATGTCCGGGTGGTCTCGTCGAGCGCGCGCGAACTTGAGCGCGAGATTGCCGATCGCCGGTTTCGCGAAGACCTGTTCTACCGGCTCAACGTGGTGCCCGTGACGATTCCCTCGCTGGCCGAACGGCGCGAAGATATTCCGATGCTGGTTGATCACTTCTTTGCGCGGTTTGCCGCCGATCAAGGCGTGCCGCCGCCCGATGTCAGCATCGAGGCGATGGCCGCACTGCAAAGCTATGAGTGGCCAGGCAATGTCCGCCAGCTACGCAACGTGGTTGAACGAACGATCATCCTGACCCCGCGTGACCGGCTCGCGCGGATCGAAGCGGATATGCTGCCGGGCGAAGTGCTGTCTGGCCGGATCAGCAGCGATAGTGGGATGCCCTCCCTGATGGGAGTGCCCTTGCGCGAAGCGCGCGAGAATTTTGAGCGCGAATACTTGCGCGTCCAAATTCGGCGTTTTTCGGGAAATATTTCGCGCACCGCGAATTTCATCGGAATGGAGCGTTCAGCCTTGCACCGCAAACTCAAGCTGCTGGGCATGGTTGATCGCCGTGATGACGAAGCGGATGGCGAACCCGGCAGCCCAGGTTGACGCACCCCCGTAACAATTGGGGCCTGTAACAATTGGGGCCTGTAACAATTGGAGCCTGTCACAATAAGAGCGTTTACGCAGACGCCGAGCTAGGTTAGGTAACACCAGCAATAACCGGTCCTCCGTTCGCAGGGTGGGCTAGATTGCGGATCGCAGAAGCGGCCGCCAACAACAAAAAGGAAATCCCATGACTGCACGCACACTCACCGCACGTCCGCGCGCTCCCAAGGAAGCCAGCGAAACTGACGAAAGCGCAGCAGTTGTAGCCCCAACGCCGGTCGTGGCGCCAGCGGGCGGCAAGGGTCAGACCCTGCAGGACCAATTCCTGAATCTGCTGCGCAAGAACAAAGTCCCGGTGACGATGTTCCTGGTCAAAGGCGTCAAGCTGCAAGGCATTATTACGTGGTTTGACAACTTTTCGATCCTGCTGCGCCGCGATGGTCAGGCCCAGCTGGTCTATAAGCACGCGGTTTCAACCATCATGCCCAGCCTGCCGATTGATTCGGCGCAGTTCAGCCTCGCGGCGGAAAACGGCAAGAAAATCCGGCTGTTGCAAGACGTGTTCTTGACCAGCGTTCGCGAGAGCGGCGTGCAAGTTACCATGTTCCTGGTCAACGGGGTGATGCTGCAAGGCCGGGTTGCGGCATTCGATCTGTTCTGCATGTTGCTGGAACGCGAAGGCTATGTGCAACTCGCCTATAAGCACGCGGTATCGACTATTCAGCCGCTCAGCCCGATTGATCTGATGGGTGATAGCGACGAAGGCGAACAGAACTGATCTTCGGGGAAGAAACCGCTGGCGACGTGGCGCGCGGCGCGCGTGCGCTGATCGTCTATCCTGAATTCCGGGGCCGGGGCAGTGCAGCAACTGACACCGCCGCACGGCTGGAAGAAGCCCGCGGGCTCGCGCTCGCGATCGGTTTGGTGGTGGTCGATGCGATCGCTATCCCGATCCGCGAAGCGCGCGCGGCCACGCTGTTTGGTGAAGGCCAGGTCGCCAATATCGCGGTGGCCTGCAATCAGGACGATGCCGGGCTGGTGATTGTGGATGGCAGCCTGACTGCGATCCAGCAGCGCAATCTGGAAGAAAAGCTCAAACGCAAAGTGATCGACCGCACCGGGTTGATCCTCGAAATCTTTGGGGAACGCGCTGCGACCGCCGAAGGCCGTTTGCAGGTCGAATTGGCGCACCTCGATTACCAGGCTGGACGGTTGGTGCGCAGCTGGACTCACCTTGAGCGCCAGCGCGGCGGGTTCGGCTTTCTCGGCGGCCCGGGCGAAACCCAGATCGAAGCCGATCGGCGCCTGATCCGCGACCGGATGGCGAAATTGCGCCGCGAACTGGAGCAAGTGCGCCGCACGCGCGGGCTCCACCGCAGCCGCCGTGAAAAGGCGCCGTGGCCAGTGATCGCGCTGGTCGGCTATACCAATGCCGGCAAAAGCACGCTGTTCAACCAGCTGACCGGCGCGGCGGTGATGGCTGAAGACCTGCTGTTCGCCACGCTCGATCCGACCATGCGCAGCATCCGCCTGCCGGGCGTGGACAAGGCGATCCTGTCAGACACCGTGGGCTTTATCTCGGACCTGCCGACACAATTGGTTGCCGCGTTCCGGGCCACACTCGAAGAGGTCAGCGCCGCCGACGTGATCATTCACGTCCGCGATATGGCCAATCCCGACAGTCTGGCGCAGAAACAACAGGTGCTGGCGATCCTGGAGGAATTGGGGCTGAGCGAAGCGGAAGGCGGCGATCTGACCATTCCGCTGATCGAGGCGTGGAACAAGTGGGATCTGCTCGCGCCTGATCAAGCCGCAGAACTGTTCGGCCAGGTTCAGGCGCGCGGCGAAACGGTAGTGGTCCCGGTCTCGGCATTAACTGGAATGGGCTGTGACGCGCTCTTAGAAGCTGCGGCCAAGGTGCTGACACTCAGCGCAAAGCTGCATAGTTTTGTCCTGCCGGTGTGCGATGGCCAACGGTTGGCGTGGCTGCACGCGCACGGTGAAGTGATCAGCGAAGAGGAAGCCGGCGATGATGAGCGTGGCCCGCTGCGCCGCTTGGAAGTGCGGCTCGATCCGCGCGAATTAGGCCGGTTTGCCCGGCTCTGACGCTTTGACGTCATTCCACAGCGCATCCTGCTGAGCGAGGGGTAGCGCGGCGAAGCGTTGACCGCGTTGCTCGGCCAAAGCCTCCATGGCGCGGAACCGGCGCTCAAACTTGCGGTTGGCGTTGCGCAGGGCATCCTCTGGCGCGATCCCGTAAGCGCGGACCACGTTGACAGCGGCAAACAACAAGTCACCGGCTTCTTCGGCTTGGTCTGCCGGGCTGACAGCATCCGCTAGCTCAGCCATTTCCTCGCGCAATTTATCCGCCGGGCCGTTGCGGTCGGGCCAATCGAACCCAGTACGCGCAGCGCGTTTCTGCAGTTTCTCCGCGCGGAGCAGGGCAGGCAGGGCCTGCGCGACTCCGTCCATCACGCCGGCGTCGCCTTTGGCCGCGCGTTCCTCGGCCTTGAGGCTTTCCCAGCGCATTTCGCGCGATTGGCCAAGGTCTGGCTTGCCGTCAAAGATGTGCGGGTGGCGCGTTTCCATTTTGTGCGAGATCGCCTCGGCGACGGCAGTGAAATCGAACAGGCCGGCTTCCTCTGCCATCCGGGCATGGAACACGACTTGTAGCAGCAGGTCGCCGAGCTCGTCCTTGAGCGCGGGCATGTCCTCGCGCTCGATCGCATCGGCCACTTCGTAGGCTTCCTCGATCGTGTAAGGCGCAATCGTGGCGAAGCTTTGTGCCAGATCCCATTCACAGCCGCGCGCGGGATCGCGCAGACGGGCCATGATGGCCAGCAACCGATCAAGCGCTGCAGCGGCGGAAGGGGGCATGTTGGTTTGGGTCATCTAAGATTGATAATATATATTATGTAAAATAAAAGGTCGATAGTGAACCCAGGAGACTGGATCCATCACACCATCACCTGACTTATAAGCAACGTGACAACCGCAATGATCGCTCCCCAGATCAGCGCCATCCTGAGCATCTGATCGCGGCTCAGCACGTGGTTGCGCAGCGCCCGCCAGTTCAACAGCAAGACCATTGCCGTGCCAATTACCG
>JANMBA010000374.1:0-1767 GCA_031360105.1 Novosphingobium sp. | reverse complement strand
CGCCGCATCGTAATATTCCGAAGCATGCAGCAGCGCCTTGCTCGGGATGCACCCGACATTCAGGCAGGTTCCGCCCAAAGTCTCACGCCCCTCGGCGCAAGCCACTGTCAGCCCGAGCTGCGCCGCACGGATCGCCGCGACGTAGCCGCCGGGACCGGAACCGATAATCAGGACGTCGTAATCGTAGTCAGCCATGTGGTGTCCTCACAAATCAATCAACAACCGAGTCGGATCCTCGATTGCTTCCTTGATCGTCTTCAAAGCGGTTACCGCCTCGCGCCCATCGATCAGGCGGTGGTCGTAGCTGAGCGCCAGATACATCATCGGGCGGATCACGATCTGGCCATCGCGGACGACCGGGCGGTCCTCGATCCGGTGCAGGCCGAGTACCGCCGACTGCGGCGGGTTGATGATCGGGGTGGACATCAGCCCGCCGAACACGCCGCCGTTGGAGATCGTGAACGTGCCGCCCTGCATATCGGCCATGGTCAGGCTGCCGTCCTTGGCGCGCTTGCCCAGATCGCCGATCGCCTTTTCGATCTCGGCAAAGCCTAGTCCATCGACATTGCGGACCACCGGCACGACCAGGCCATTGGGGGCCGAGACCGCGACTGACAGATCGACATACGGGAAATAGACAATCTCATCACCCTCAATCCGGGCGTTGACGCTGGGGAAATCCTTGAGCGCAAGGCACGCGGCCTTGGCGAAAAAGCTCATGAAGCCAAGCTTGACCCCGTGCTTCTTCTCAAAGCTGTCCTTGAATTTGTCGCGCGCGGCCATGACTGCGCTCATATCGACATCGTTGAAGGTGGTGAGCAGCGCGGCGGTGTTCTGCGCTTCCTTGAGCCGCCGCGCGACCGTCTGGCGCAGGCGGGTCATCTTGACGCGCTCGGCCCCGCGTTCGCCGCTGGGGGTAATTATCGCCGTGGCAAGCGCGGTGGTGGCAGCCGGAACAGGCGCGCTGTTCTTCGCTTGCGCGGCGGCCACTACGTCTTCCTTGGTCAGCCGGCCGTCCTTGCCGCTGCCTTTGACTGTGCCGGGATCGATGCCGTGTTCGAGCACCGCGCGCCGAACCGACGGCGAAAGTGCCGCAGCATCGGCCTGAGCTGGGCCAGCTTTAGGCATCGTATCCGAAGCGGGCGGAACCGGCGCGGCGCTGCGTTCGGCCACTGGCTCGTTCCCGGCGGCGGGCGAGCCGTCCTCAATCGTGGTGATAACCGCACCGACCGCGACGTTATCACCGACCTGCGCAATGTGCTTGCCCATCACTCCGGCGACCGTCGCGGTCACTTCGATCGCAACCTTGTCAGTCTCCAGACTGGCAATCGGCTCATCCAGCTCAACCGCGTCGCCAGGCTGCTTGAGCCATTCGCCGATGGTCGCTTCGGCGACCGATTCGCCCAGCACGGGAACTTTGACTTCAGTGGACATGGCTTCGATCCCAATTCAACGATTTGTGTTCCCCCGCGCAGGCGGGGGCCTCGGGCAGTGTTACGCAACCTGGCCTGAGGTCCCCGCCTGCGCAGGGAAACAGAGAGATTTGAGCTTGCCGCATCAGGTCTTTTTCCTGCGGCGGATTTCGGTGCGGACGGACAGGCCGAGCGCATTGCCGATCAGCGCGCCTTGCTCGCTCTGATGGCGGGTGGCGAGGCCGGTGGCCGGCGAGGCGCTGGCCACGCGCCCGGCATAGCGCGGGCGGGTGACCTTGCTTTTGGCGGCGATCAGCGCTTGCTCGATCTCGGGTTCGACAAAAAACCACGCACC
>JANMBA010000339.1:0-5248 GCA_031360105.1 Novosphingobium sp. | reverse complement strand
CCCAGGGAAAGTGCCACAGAGAGCAGACCGCCTCATTTATGAGGTAAGGGTGAAAGGGTGCGGTAAGAGCGCACCGGGTTGCTGGTAACAGCAACCGCACGGCAAACCCCACCCGGAGCAAGACCGAATAGGGGCGGCGCGCTGGTCCGCAAGGATCAGCTGGTGTGTTTCGCATCGACCGCCCGGGTTGGTTGCTTGAGCCGTGCGGCAACGTATGGCCTAGAGGAATGGCTGCCAGCGAGGATACGGTCTCTTTTGGGATACCGTCCGCGCTACAGAACCCGGCTTACAGGCCCCCTGGCACCTTGTTTCCTAATCTTCTGCTCCCTTCCCCAACGGGGCAGGGCTTATGTGCACAGATTTTTCGCGGTTTGCGCTAAGGCCGCCCGACGCTCGAATAAGCGAAGCCCTTGGCGCGCACTTCGGCGGGATCATAGACGTTGCGCAGATCAACCAGCACCGGGGCCTTGGCGATGCGCTTGATCCGTTCAAAATCGAGCGCGCGGAAGGCGTCCCATTCGGTCACGATCACCACGGCATCGGCGGCTTCAATCGCTTCGTAGGTGTTGCCCACCATTGTCACCGCGGGCATCAGCGGCGCGGCCAGGTCCATTCCTTCGGGATCGTAAGCGGCGATCTCCACCCCGGCATCGGCCAAGGCCAGCGCAATCGCAATCGAGGGCGAATCGCGCATATCGTCGGTGTTTGGCTTGAACGTCAGCCCCAGCATCGCGACTTTCTTGCCGCGCGCCTGGTCGGGTCCGCCCAGCGCATCGATCACCTTGCGGCCCATCGCGCGCTTGCGGGCTTCGTTCACCGCTACCACGGCTTCGACGATCCGGGTCGGGGCTTCGTAATCCTCGGCTGTCTTCAGCAGCGCGAGGGTGTCTTTGGGGAAGCACGAGCCGCCATAGCCCGGCCCGGCGTGGAGGAACTTGGCGCCGATCCGCCCGTCCATTCCGATCCCGCGGCTGACGTCCTGCACATCCGCGCCGACTTTTTCGCACAGGTCAGCCATCTCGTTGATGAAAGTGATCTTGACCGCAAGGAAGGCGTTGGCGGCGTACTTGATCAATTCCGATGTGCGGCGGCTGGTGAACAGGATCGGGGCCTTGTTCAGGAACAGCGGGCGGTACACCTCGTTCATCACGCTGCGCGCCCATTCGTCTTCGGTGCCGATCACGATCCGGTCGGGGCGTTTGAAATCGCCAATCGCTGCGCCTTCGCGCAGGAATTCGGGGTTGGAGGCGACCGCGAATTTCACCTTCAGGCCGGCTTCGGTGAGAATCCGCTCAACCTCGTCGCCAGTGCCAACCGGGACGGTCGATTTGGTCACCACCACTGCATCGTTGGTCAGCGCCTGGGCCACTTCTTCGGCCACCGCGTAAACGTAAGACAGATCGGCGTGCCCATCGCCGCGGCGGCTGGGGGTACCAACCGCGATGAAAATCGCGCTGGCCCCGGCAATCCCTTCGGCCAGATCGGTGGTGAAAGTCAGCCGGCCACTTTTGGCATTGCTGGTGACCAGTTCGGCCAGCCCCGGCTCGTAAATCGGCATGACCCCGGCCTTCAGGCTGTCGATCTTGGCCGGATCCTTATCGATGCAGACCACATCGTGGCCAAAATCGGCGAAGCACGCCCCCGAAACCAGCCCGACATAACCCGAGCCGACCATTGCGATCTTCATGCCATACTCCTTGTCGCGGCGCTGATTACGCCGTCATGATCCTGCGCCTCGATCAGCCAGCGCTGCGTGCCTTGCAGACCCAGCGCGGTCAAGCGGCCCGAGCGATAGGCCCCGGTATCGAGCCCGATGCGGTTATGCCGCACCTCTGGCTGTTCAGTAATCGTGTGGCCGTGCACCACCACCGGGCCAAAGCTGCCGGGGTGTGACAGGAACGGTTCGCGAATCCAGCGCAGATCGCCGGTGCGCTGTTCATCCAGCGCCGTGTCGGGGTGAACCCCGGCGTGGACAAACAGATAATCGCCAATGGTGATGCTGTCTTCGAAGGCGCGAATGAATTCAAGGTCTTCGTCCGGGATCGCGGCCTGCATCAGCGCGCGCGCAGCGGCCAGTTCGGCGCGGTGGTAGCTGTCTGGATCGGACACGTAGGACAAGACCGTCTCGCGCCCGCCATAGCGCAGGAAATGGCGCATCACTTCATCACTATCGAGCGCGCTGAGCAGCATTTCCTCGTGATTGCCCAACAGGATCCGCACCTGGCGCTGGCGGCTCCAGGCGCGCGCGGCGGCAATCACCCCGGCGCTGTCGGGCCCGCGGTCGATCAGGTCACCCAGCAGAATTACACAGGTTTGCGCTGGCCCGCGCGCCGCATCGTCCGCTTCGATCGCCGCGATCAGCGCACGCAGCAGATCAAGCCGGCCGTGGATATCGCCGACCGCATAGACCCGCGTCCCGGCCGGAACGGCAGTAGCAGGGCCGCTGGGAGCAGGGCCAAACAGGGTGCGAAGGCGGTTGAACATGCGGCGGTCAGCTTGGCCTGTGCTTATACCGGCCCCAAGATGAATGAACAACTACGGCCGTGTAGGCAGAAGCGTAGCGTTACAATAAAACCACACTTGGCCAGCGATGCGCAAATCTGTGCCCGATTGGCCTTGTGCGATGCAGCAAAGTTGTGCAGTGCCGTCTGCGCGCAGCCTAATTGTTTCCGAATACGAGAAACGGCGGTCGCGCGCAGGTGGGACGAAGCAACCGCAATCGCTTAAGGAAGATTGATATGCTCACGTCCATGCGCGGCTTGATCGCCGCTTCGATGATCGCTGCCACAGCGTTTGCGGCCACTCCCGCCTTCGCTGATGAAACCGATCCGCCCAGCGATATTACCATCACCGGCAGCGCCGCGATCGCTTCGCAGTACCGCTTCCGCGGCTTGGCCCAGTCGGACAACAAGCCGGTTGTCCAAGGTGCGATCACTGTCAGCCATGCTTCGGGCTTTTATGTCTCGACCTGGGGTTCAAGCGCCTCGGCCGGATCGGGTCCGATCAATATCGGCGGCACCGAAATCGATATCTACGGCGGCTATACCCACGCGCTGGGTGGCAGCGGCTTGACCGTTGACGCCGGGATTTACGGCTACATTTATCCGGGTGCGACCACCGGCAACTATTATGAGGTTTATGGTTCGCTGGCCAAGGCGATTGGCCCGGCAACCGCCAAAGTCGGGGTCTATTATGCTCCGGCGCAAAAGGTGTTCAACTATAACTTCACCTCGCCCACCCGCCACAACACCTACCTTTATGGCGAGCTGTCGAGCGGAATTCCGGGCACCCCGCTGACCTTCCATTCGCATCTGGGCCACACCGGCGGCGGGTTCGATTATGGCCAGCAGTACCTCGATTACAATGTGGGTCTGACGTTCAAGATGCGTAACCTGTCGTTCGACGCTTCGGTGGTCGGGACCGATCTTTCCAAGAGCGATATCAACAGCGGGTTTCGCTGTTCCAACAACGTGGGCTGCATCGACTACTTCAACCGGATGTCAAAGACGGTTGGCGTGTTCTCGGTAACCGCCAGCTTCTAAGCCGCTTGGGCGTCGGAAAAATTCAAAGGCCCGCGCCGGATCATCCGGGGCGGGCCTTTCGTTTGTCCGCCCGGTTTGCTAGCCCTGCGCCATGACCAAATTTCTCCACACGATGATCCGAGTCTCCGATCCCGCTGCGACCATCGCGTTCTTCGCGGTGTTCGGGGTGCACGAAGTGCGGCGCTTTTCCAGCGAGCAAGGCCGCTTCACGCTGATCTTTCTGGCCGCGCCCGGCGAAGAAGGCGTGGCCGAAGTTGAGTTGACCCACAATTGGGACCGGGAAGACTATACCGGCGGCCGCAATTTCGGGCATCTGGCCTACCGGGTCGATGATATCTATCAGACTTGTGCCGCACTGCTGGCGGCGGGGCATACCATTCACCGCCCGCCGCGCGATGGCCACATGGCCTTCGTGAAATCGCCCGATGGAATTTCGGTTGAGCTGTTGCAGGACGGTCATTTGCCGCCGGCTGAACCGTGGGCCTCCATGCCAAATAGCGGCACCTGGTAAGCCCCGCGCATGACCGCGCTGATTATTGTGGTGTTCGTGGCCACCTATGCCGCGATCGCGTTTGAAGAGCCGCTCAAGGTCAACAAATCCGCCACCGCGCTGATCGGGGCGGGGGTGCTGTGGACGGTGTGGGCGCTGAGCGAGGCTGGTCCGGGTGCTGGGCAGACGGGTGGACCCGATGCTGGACAGCAACTATCCGAGACTTTGGTTGGCACCGCCCAGATTACGTTCTTTCTGATGGGCGCGATGACGGTGGTCGAGGTGATCGACACGCACGGCGGGTTCGCCGTTGTGACGCAGCACGTCCGCGCGAAAAGCCTGGTTGCGCTGGTCTGGATCGTTGGCGCGGTTACATTCATGCTCAGCGCCATCCTGGATAACCTGACCACCACGATCGTCATGGTCGCGCTGGTCCGCCAGCTGGTCGCCCCGCGCGAGGATCGGCTGTATCTGGCCGGACTGGTGGTGATCGCCGCCAACGCTGGCGGAGCGTGGTCGCCGATGGGCGATGTCACCACCACGATGCTGTGGATCGGCGGCCAGGTAACCGCCCCCGCGATTGTGACCAAGCTGATCCTGCCCTCGTTGGTTAACCTGGCGGCGCCGCTGGCGGTGGTCAGCTGGGTCTTGCGCGGCCGCACAGTTGTGGCACCCCAGCGCGCAGCCGAGCCGCTGGACAGCCCGGCCCAGTTCGAACGCAACCTGATATTTGCGTTGGGGCTGGGAGTGCTGCTGGCGGTTCCCGCGTTCAAGGCGATCACACACTTGCCGCCGTGGCTGGGGATCCTGCTCGGGCTGGGGCTGCTGTGGGCCGCTGCTGATCTGCTGCACCGCGGCAAGCCGGCCGCGCTGCGCCAGCGGATGGTGATCGCCAACGCGCTGACCCGGATCGACATGGCGGCGATCATCTTTTTTGCAGGCATCCTGCTCGCGGTTGGCGTACTGGAACACGCCGGGGTGCTGAGCGCCATGGCGGTCTGGCTCGATACAGTGGTCGGGCGGCTCGACGTGATCGTGCTGTTGTTCGGGCTGGTTTCAGCGGTGGTCGACAATGTCCCGATGGTCGCCGCTGCGATTGGTATGTATCCGCTTGCACAGTACCCGCCCGACAGTTTCCTGTGGGAGTTCATGGCCTATTGCGCCGGGACCGGCGGCTCGATCCTGATCATCGGCTCGGCCGCCGGGGTGGCCGCGA
>JANMBA010000328.1:0-1754 GCA_031360105.1 Novosphingobium sp. | reverse complement strand
CGATACGCTGATCGTCATCCCCAACCAGAACCTGTTTCTGGTTGCCAAGGCGGAAACCACCTTCAAGGAAGCGTTCCAGATGGCCGATGAGGTGCTTCAGCAGGGGGTGCGCTCGATCACCGATCTGATGGTCATGCCCGGGCTGATCAACCTCGACTTTGCCGACGTCCGCTCGGTCATGGCCGAAATGGGCAAGGCGATGATGGGCACCGGCGAAGGCGAGGGCGAAAACCGCGCGCTCGAAGCTGCCGAAAAGGCGATTGCCAATCCGCTGCTCGATGGCGTTTCGATGCAGGGTGCCAAGGGAGTGATCATTTCGATCATTGGCGGCGAAGACATGAAACTGCTCGAAGTTGATGAGGCCGCAAACCACATCCGCGAACTGGTTGATCCCAATGCCAACATCATCTGGGGCAGCGCTTTCAATCCCGATCTGCAAGGCAAAATCCGGGTTTCGGTGGTCGCCACCGGGATCGAGCAGACCGCCTCGATGGCCGAAGAAGCCGCGCGGCCGTTCAACATGGGCAGCTCGCGCGGGCCGGCCCGTCCGGCGATGCCAACGTCGATGGTGATGCCTGCGGCCGAACCGCTGTTCGAACGTGGACCTGCGGCAGACGCAGTGGTTGAAGCTGAGCCGGAGCCTGAATTGGCGGCGAATGAGCCTGAACCGGTGACTGCTGCTGCTGATGATGATTGGGATATGCCCGATCTGTCCGGCAACGAAACCGCCGTTGATCCGCTGGAACTCGAGCTTGAGGCAGGCAGCGATGCGGACGCGGCTGATGGCGCTGGCGGCGATGAATTGCTGCTCGACGCGTCGCGGCTGATCGATGAGGATGGTCCGGTAGCGGGCGGCGGAACCCTGCCGGGTCGCCGCCGCGGCTTGATCTCGAGCGACGATGACACGGTAAGCAGCGGCGACAGCGATGGCAGTGATGCGCCAGCCACCGGGGCGGCAGAGCCAGCTGCCTCGGCCCCGGTCGCACAGCGTGCACCCAAGGCGGGCGGCGGGGCAACCTTGTTCGAACGCATGGCTAATTTGTCACGCGGCGGGCGCTCATCAAGCGACGACGATGATGACGACGATGCCGAAGGTCCGTCGATTTCGATCCCGCGCTTCCTTGGCCGCCAGAACAACCAATAGGCCTGCTCGCGCAGTCCGCGCGCGGTATTAGGACGTGGTTCAGCTAGGGTAATGCAATTGTCCCGGGCGCTGCTCGCGCGCAGCTGCAAAAAGGTACACCGCACTGCCCATGTTCAATCCTGCCTGCCACCTTCGCGGATCCACTTCGCTGTTGCGCTGCGCCGTGCTGGTGCGCTGCGCTGCGCTGGGCTGGGTGCTCGCCGGAACGGCGCTGCTGGCGCAGCCGGTTCTGGCGCAGGCTGTGGTCCAGTCGCTGCCGGCCAAGTCGGCGGGGATGAAACTTAACGATGCACTGGGCCAGCTGGCGCGTAATCCGCAGGATCTGGAAGCCCTGATCGCCGCCGGGCGGGCCTCGCTTGAATTGGGAGATGTGTCGGCTGCGGTGGGCTTTTTTCAGCGCGCGGATATGCTCTGGCCGGGCAGCGCGCGGATCAAATCGGGGCTGGCTGGGGCCTATGCGCTGGGCGCCGATCCGGTTACCGCAATTGCGCTGTTCGGGGATGCTGAAAAGCTTGGCCCGATCGATGCGGAGCGGCTGGCTGATCGCGCGCTGGCCTATGATCTGGTGGGCGATAATCAAACCGCGCAGACCTATTACCGCAAATCGCTG
>JANMBA010000326.1:0-6622 GCA_031360105.1 Novosphingobium sp. | reverse complement strand
GCGGCAGGATCAGGCCATAAGCTGCGACCACCGCGATGTCGGCCCCTAGCGCGGCAAAGTCAGCCTGCGCCGCCAGATCACGCAAGGTGCGCGGGGATCGCACCGCAATCCCCAATACCTCGGCCTTGCCCTGCACCGCTGAGGCCTGAAGCTGCTTGCCCCGGCCCGCCGGGCGCGGCGGCTGGGTGTAAACGGCGACCATCTCATGCCCCGCCTCAACCAGCGCGTTCAGCGCGGGTACGGCAAAGTCCGGGGTTCCCATGAAGATTATGCGCATGATGGCTTTTCGTTTCCTTGCGAGCGCCCTATCCCCCGCATCATGGCATCGCAAGAGATCGAAAGGCTGACCGCCGCTTTGGCGAAGCTGCCGGGGCTGGGTCCGCGTTCGGCGCGGCGCGCGGTGCTGTGGCTGATCAAGCGCCGCGAAGGCGCGCTGGGCGAGCTGCTTGAAGCGCTGGGTGCGGTGCGCGAAGGGCTGACCGAGTGCCAGACTTGCGGCAATGTCGATACGTCCGACCCGTGCGGGATCTGCGCCGATCCACGCCGCGATCCGCGCGCGCTGTGCGTGGTGGAGGATGTGGCAGACCTGTGGGCGCTGGACCGGGCCCGGCTGTTTGCGGGGCGCTATCACGTGCTCGGCGGGCGGCTCTCCGCGCTGGATGGAATCCGCCCGGAGGATCTGACCATCGGCACGCTGATCGAGCGTGTCTCGCACGGGGGGATCGACGAAGTGGTCTTGGCAATGAACGCCACGCTCGAAGGCCAGACCACCGCGCACTACATTGCCGAACGGCTGGAAACCTACCCGATCCGGCTGACCCAACTGGCGCACGGACTGCCGGTGGGGGGCGAGCTGGATTATCTGGACGAAGGCACTTTGGCGCAGGCATTGCGGGCGCGAAGGCCGATGGGATAATTTGTTCACACGAAGACACGAAGAGCACGAAGATGTCGCGCAGCGCCGCAGGCCAATCACTTTACCTCTGGCAATTCGGCTTGTTGCATTTGCGTAATTTTGAGCGGCTTCGCCGATAGCGAAACATCTCCGTGCTCTTCGTGTCTTCGTGTGAACCAAAAAAATACGACGGTTGAACCCCGCGCAACCCCGCACTATGTGCCCCATTATGGCATTACGCGAAATCCTCGAAGTCCCCGATCCGCGCCTCAAGCAGATCTCCGCGTCCGTCACAGCATTTGACGAGGACCTGCGCGCGCTGGTCGCTGACATGTTTGAGACGATGTACGAAGCTCCCGGAATCGGGCTGGCGGCGGTGCAGATCGGCGTGCCGCTGAGGGTGCTGACAATCGACCTCCAGCCTGAGGACGAGGACGCCGAGCCCGAGGAATGCAACGCGCATGGCGGCCACAGCCACTCGCACCAGCCGATCAAGCGAGAGCCGCGGGTCTTCATCAATCCCGAGATTCTCGATCCGTCCGAAGACCAATCGATCTATTCCGAAGGCTGCCTGTCAGTCCCCGAGATATATGCTGATGTCGAACGCCCGGCACGGATTCGCGCGCGCTGGCAGGACCTGGACGGCAAGCAGCACGAGGAAGACATCGACGGCATGCTGGCGACCTGCCTGCAACATGGAATGGACCACCTCGAAGGGGTGTTGTTCATCGATCACTTGAGCCGGCTCAAGCGGACGATGGTGCTCAAGAAACTGGAAAAGCTGCGCAAGGCGGCTTAATCAGGCAGGCAACGCCTGCTTGGGCACCAGCAAGAATGCCAGCAGGTAAAACACCCCGACCACCAGCAGCAAATTGGCATAACCGGTGAATAGCGCCGCATATTCGAAACAGCCGCCGACGATCGTGCCGAGCAGATTGATCGCGAAAGCGGCCTGCGAATCCCCGCTTTCCTGGAACCGCTTGGCGAAGGCGATGTTCGCCAGGAAAATCGGCAAGAACGCAACCACGGTTGCCGCAATCAGGCGCGGCCAGAATTCCAGCGACAGGAGCAGGTGCTCCGGTACGGCATAGGCCAGCGCCAGGGCTGCGGCGATTGCGACGTAAACCACTTTGAGCGGAGGTGTCGGCAAACGCCGGGTCACCTCTACCGCACAAAGCACAATCAGCAGAACCCCGCCGAACACCAGAGCATTGACGAACCAGGTGGTGCCGAACAGCAGCGCAAATGTCGCGATATTCTTGGTTTCGAGCAGCAGGAATGCAGCGCCCATGAAAAATAGATCAGCATAGGGCCGCATGGTCTTCAAAGGCCCACCCAGCGTGCGCACAGTGACGAGCGAGGCACCCAGAATCAGGATCAACGCGGCGGTGTAAAGCGGCGGGAAGGTGTCTCCGCGGAAATAGAGGAACGGCGCATCATCGCGCGCCGGGGCCATGATCCTGGCATCGGTAACGGGTTGCCAGACGCCTGCGCAGTGCTGGTCGGCCGGGGTCAGGCCGACGGTTATCACTGCCTGCGCGGCGGCAAAGGTATCGACGCAAGGCTTGTGCCCGAATGCCGTCGCGGCAGTGTTGGCCAGGCGATCGATCAACCAGGGCTCACGGTAATAATTGTACATCGAAAAAGCGCCGCCGGGCTTCAGTTTGCGGCGCACTGATTCCAGGGCCTCGCGTGTGAACAGAAAGCTTTCGAGCCGGATCTGCGAGGCACCGCTGACCAGTGTGAGCGAATCCGGCAAGGCGAACAGGATGAGGTCGTATTTCTTGTCGGTGCGCTCAAGAAAGGCGCGACCATCGTTGACGTAGCGGGTTACGCGCGGATCGTCATAGGGCCTGTCAGTGTTGTATTTCTGGCCAATCTGGATGATCCGCGGGTCGATATCGACCGCATCGATGTGCTTGGCTCCCTTGCTGAGCGCGATCGCCACGTCCGAGCCCGATCCAGCCCCCACAATCAGAACATTTTCAAGGGCGTTGCCCGCGGTCCGTTGATATGGCGCGCCATAGATGCCTTCGGCGTGTTCAAGTTTGAAGCGGGCAGGCGCCATTTGCTGATGCGGCACGCCGTTGACCACGATGAGCTTGAAGCCCGGCTTCGGCGTGCCTTGGTCAAACGTTTCGATCTTGTAGTAAGGCGACCAGCTGACGTTGGGTTGCAGCGTTTCAAACAAGAGTATCCCGACGAAGACAGCCGACCACGCCACCGAAATCAGGCGACGCGGCCGATCGGCAAGCGCGATAAAGACTGCGGCAACGATCAGTCCCCACGCCACCGAAGGGGCCCACAGGAAGCTTAATGCGCTGAACGCCACGATCCCGGAAAGCGAACCCAGCAGGTCATAGCGATAGGCCGTCAACGGATCGAGCCTGCCAAAGCAGCGGCCAACCATTTCGGCCGGGCCGGCCAGAATCGCCGCGACCAGCAGGAACACCACTGGCAAGGCTAACCAGGCGGGCGGTCCCTTGATCGCCAGCGCGGTGAAATAGATCATGTCCGAACCACTGCGCTCGATCGAAACCGGGAAAAAGGTAACCACAACCGTGAGGGCGGCCAATAACGGCAGCGACAATGGCGCAATCGACCAGCTCTTGCGGCTGATCAGAAAGCCCGCGCCAATCCCGAGGAACGAACCCAGCAGCACAAAGTTCGAAAAATACGAGAGGTGGACCACGTTCGAGCCCAACCAGCGGATCAGTGCTAGCTCGACGAACAGCATCAGTCCGGCCGAAGCCATCAATCGCCGTCCGATCGCTCGCGGTGAAATCGAATTTTCGCCGCTGGCGCTGTTTTGCTGCATGAAAAGGATCCCCAAGAACTACATTTGTGGCTAGAGCAGATGTGGTTAATTTTCTATCAATGGATTTCGCTTTCCACTGTAACGCAGGGTTGCAAGAGCGAAGCTGTGGGCAAGGTGCCGGTAAGCTTGTGCTGCCTTTCGAGAGGGGCTATGTTCGCACTTCGTTCTTTTTGTAGGGCACCATGAACAATCTGAACTTCGTTGTCGGGATGATCGTCTTCGTGATCGGGCTGGGCCTCGGCTGGCTGGTCGGCTCGCGCCCGGCGGCGGATTTGCGCGCGCGGCTGGGCGAAAGCGAAGGTGCCGCCAAAGCTCTCGACGCCCGCTTCCGCCAGTCGATCACCGAACTCAGCGATGCGCAGATTGAGCTGGCGACGCACAAGGCCAATGCTGCCAATTTTGAAGAGCAGAAAGCCGGGCTGCTCACCGCGCAGGAAAGCCTCAAGGCCGAGTTTCAGGCTGCGGGCGCCAAGATTCTGGCGCAAGCGCAAGAGACTTTGCTGGCCCGTGCGCAGGAACGCTTTGCCCAATCCGAAGAGAAAAGCGCCGAGCGGCTGAAGTCATTGCTCGCACCGGTTGATGAACGATTGAAGGCTTACGAAGTACAGGTCACCACACTCGAAAAGCAGCGGGTCGAGGGGTTCAGCCAGCTCGCCGGGGTGATCGAAGAGGTGCGCAAGGGCCAGGAAGAGGTCAAGCGTGAGGCGGCGCGGCTGGGCAATTCGCTAACCAATGCGCCCAAGGCGCGTTGGCGCTGGGGCGAACGCGCGCTGCAAAACGTGCTCGAACAATGCGGGCTGTCGCAGCACACCGATTTCAATCTGGAACATTCGCTCGATACTGACGAGGGACGCTTGCGGCCCGATGCGATCGTGCGGATTCCGGGGCAGAAGATGCTGGTGATTGACGCCAAGGTCTCGCTCAATCACTATCAGGCGGCGTTCGAGGCGGGCGATGATGAGACCCGCAAGCGCAATCTCGATCTCCACGCGCGCTCAATGCGGGGGCACGTCCAGACGCTCGGCGCGAAGGGCTATCAGAGCCAGTTTGATGAAGCGCCTGACTATGTGGTCATGTTTGTGCCCGGCGAACATTTCGTCGCTGCCGCGCTCGAAAGTGATCCCGAACTTTGGGATTTTGCATTCCGCAACAAGGTTTTGTTGGCAACACCGACCAATCTGGTGGCAATTGCCCGGACCGTGGCGATGGTCTGGCAGCAGGACCAACTGGCGCGCGAGGCGATTGAAATCGGTAAGGCCGGGACCGAGCTTTACGACCGGCTGGCAGTGGCCGCCGATCACCTCAAAGGCGTGGGCGCGGGGCTTGATCGCGCGGTGCGCAAGTACAACGATTTCGTCGGCAGTTTTGAACGTAACGTGCTGACCTCGGGCCGCCGGCTCAAAGACAAAGGCATCGCCATCGGCAAGCGCGAGATCGAAGAAGTCCCCGTGCTCGATAGTCTGCCGCGCCATGCCGGGGGCGCCGATGAAGGGCTACTGCTGCACGATGACGGCGCTGACGCCGCTGAGGCCATTGAATAACGCCGCGTCAGCCCAGCGTGGCGAGCGCCTCATAAGCCAGCACCGCGGCCGCGACCGCCGCATTCAAGCTGTCAGCACGCCCCTTCATGGGGATCGTCACGCGCAGGTCGCAGGCCAGTTCGTACTCTTCAGGCAGTCCGCGCGATTCGTTGCCGACCAGCAGGAAGCACGGGGCCGCATAGGCCGCGCCGCGATAGGGAACCGCATCGCGCAGGCTGGCCGCGACCAATTGCCCCCCTGCAACATTGTCACCACCGCGCAGCCACGGCAGGAATTCATCCCAGCGGGCCTGGGCAATGGCTTGCGTGAACACCGCGCCCATGCTGGCGCGCACCGCCTCGACGGAAAATGGATCGGCGCAGTCGTCGAGCAGGATCAGCCCGCCCGCGCCGACCGCATCGCCGGTCCGCAGCATGGTGCCAAGGTTGCCCGGATCGCGCAGCGCCTGCGTCACTAACCAGAGCTTGGCGCTGCTGCGATCAATCGCCGCCAGGGATGTACCGAATTCGGCGTAAACCCCCGCCACCGCTTGCGGATTGTCCTTGCCGGTAACTTTGGCGAGCAGGTCGGCGCTCATTTCGATCACCTCGCCGCCGGCCGCCAGCACATCGGCCTCCAGCGCTTGAAGTAGCGCATGCGGCTCGCGGCCAGTCGCCATCACCAGCACCTCGGGCAAGTGCCCGCAGGCGCGCGCATCGGTCAGCAGCCGCAGCCCTTCGGCGAGGAACTTGCCTGCGGCCTTGCGGTGTTTCTTTTCGCGCAGGCCGCGCAGGTCTTTGACCGTTTGGTTGGAATATCCGGTGATCAGACGGCGCATGGTTTCGCCTCAATCCTCGCCAAAGCCGTCCTTGACCAGCCCGACCAGCTTGAGCAGCGCCAGATCGGCGCCTTCACCCGAAACCGTGATGTCGATCGTGTCGCCCTTGGCCGCACCCAGCATCATCAGCCCCAGGATCGACGCGCCCTCGGCATCGTTGCCATCCTTTTCGACCCGCACGTGCAGGCCGTCACCCAGCTTGGCCACGGCGTTGACGAATTTGGCGCTGGCGCGGGCGTGCAGACCCCGGTTGTTGACGATCTCGACAGTGTCCCGGTGCTCGCTCATTGCTTCCCCAAACTGCTTGGCCGTCAGGCGTCCTGGCCCAGAAACTCTGACGCGATCGTAATGTAATTGCGCCCGGCATCGCGCGCCGCAACCACCGCTTGCTCAAGCGGCATACAGCAGCGTGCCTTGGCCAGCCGGATCAGCATCGGCAGGTTAATCCCGGCGATCACCTCGACCTTGCCCCGTTTCATCAGCGAAATCGCGAGGTTCGATGGGGTGCCGCCGAATAGATCGGTCAGGATAATCACGCCCGTGCCGCTATC
>JANMBA010000336.1:0-4445 GCA_031360105.1 Novosphingobium sp. | reverse complement strand
CATTGACCAGCCAGAATTTCGATCGATTGCTGCCGATTGGTTGTCGCATAACAAATGTCGCTGGCACGCGGCCCGGCGACATCGCGGAACCGCTGTTTGATTGCAGCAATAACGGTGGCTGCATCGCGCATCGAGAAGGTGGTCTGCACCGCATAAGCAACTGCTGTGTTAGGCGCCAAGTCGAGCACATCAAGATCAACCGGCTGCGCTACGACCGACACTACGCCGGCTGGAAGCTGGCCAAGCGTGCCAACGACTTCGGGATGGCCGAGATGGCCGATCAGCAGTACGTGGCGACCGGCCCGGTACCAACCCTCAACTTCGGCGTGAACTTTGGCAACCAGCGGACATATGGCATCAACAACCCGCAGGTTGCGGGTTTGGGCGGCCAACTTGACCGATCGAGCGCTACCATGAGCGGACAAGATCGTGACCGAGCCCGCTGGGATCTCATCGATCTCCTGAACAAAGATTGCCCCTTGCTGCTCGAGCCGTTCTACAACTGTTTGGTTGTGAACAATCGCGCGGCGCACATACACCGGCCTCCCATGCCTCTGGAGCGCTTGCTCGACAGCCTCAATCGCCCGTTCTACCCCCGCACAGAACCCTCGCGGGTTGGCCAACAGAATACGCCGCCGGCCTATAGCCGGCCGGGCGTTGGCCGCAATTGGCGATGTAGTAGCCATATCAAACGTATTCGCGCTCCGCGACGTGCTCGTCTATCCTCCCTTTGGGGCATGTTGCCTGTTTAACAAGACGAGCTAAGCCTTGTCTCATGCATCCAAAATCGTCCGCTATCGTGATTGGGTCCGGTTTCGGGGGGCTAGCCCTTGCCATCCGGCTGCAAAGCGCTGGAATCGCCACAACCATCATCGAGGCGCGAGACCGCCCGGGCGGGCGGGCATATGTGTGGAAGCAGGATGGGTACACGTTCGATGCCGGGCCAACTGTGATTACGGATCCGGCTTGCCTTGAAGATCTGTGGGCGCTGTCGGGCGGTCAAATGGCCGATGATGTTGAGCTGCTGCCAGTCGATCCGTTTTACCGTTTGATCTGGAACGATGGCACGGTGTTCAACTATTCGAACAACGAAGCACAGTTGAACGCCGAGATTGCCCGGCTCGATCCAACCGACGTGGCCGGTTACGCAAAGTTCGTGGAATATGCCAAGGGGGTCTATCAGGAAGGCTACGTGAAGCTTGGCGCGGTGCCATTCCTAGACTTTACAGCAATGCTGAAAGCTGCTCCGGCGCTGGCCAAATATCAGGCCTGGCGTTCGGTCTACTCGGTCGTTGCAAGCTACGTGAAGAACGAAAAACTGCGGCAGGTCCTGTCGTTTCACGCCCTGTTGGTCGGCGGCAATCCGATGCAAACCAGCAGTATCTATGCGCTGATCCACCAGCTCGAAAAGGTCGGCGGGGTATGGTTTGCCAAGGGCGGAACCAGTGCCTTGATCAATGGCATGGTCGCCCTGTTTGAGCGGCTGGGCGGAACGTTGCTGCTCGATCACAAGGTCACGCAGATTACCTGCCAGGGCACGCAGGTAAACGGTATCGTAACGGCTTCGGGCCTGACACTGAGCGCTGACATGGTCGCCAGCAACGGGGATCTTGTTCACACATACGGCCTGATTGCGGGATCGGACTACGCCGCCAAAAAGGTCCGTTCGCTCAAGCGCAAGCGGTTCTCACCCAGTTTGTTCGTGGTCCATTTCGGGCTGAAGGGTAGTTTTCCCGGCATTGCACACCATTCGATCCTGTTCTCCGATCGTTATGGTCCGCTGCTTGATGATATTTACAAGCACGGCAAGCTGGTCGACGATCCTTCGATCTATTTGCACCATCCCACTGCAACCGATCCCGGTATGTCGCCAGACGGCAAGGCGGCCTTTTATGCGCTGGCTCCGGTCCCGCACATGGGCCGTGCGCCGGTGGATTGGGCGATCGAAGGCCCGCGATACCGCGATGTGGTGATGGGCCGGATCCGCGACCTTCTGATTCCCGACCTCGATGAGCGGCTGGAGACCTGCTTCCATTATACCCCGCAGGACTTTTCCGATGATCTGGGCGCGCATTTGGGAAGTGCATTCAGCCTTGAGCCGGTGCTGACGCAAAGCGCCTGGTTCCGCGGCCACAACCGCGACGACCATTTCTCCAACCTCTATTTTGTTGGCGCGGGCACGCACCCCGGGGCAGGCATACCCGGTGTGGTGGGCAGTGCCAAAGCCACTGCCAGCTTGATCGTATGATCAGGCGCATTGCGTTATAAGCGGCCTCGATGCACTGGCTTACGCTCGCCTTGATCTTTTTGACGACGCTCGCTGCGATGGAGCTGTTCGCCTATGCGACCCACCGCTGGGTGATGCATGGTCCGGGCTGGTTCCTGCATGAAAGCCATCACCGCGCGCGAAGCGGATGGTTCGAGCTGAATGATCTTTATGCGGTCATCTTCGCCGCACCTTCGGTCGTGATGATCTGGCTGGGCGAGCGCGGCGGCGGGGGCGCTTGGGCCACCGCGATTGGGGCCGGGATCGCCGGCTATGGCGCGATCTATTTTTGCTTCCACGATTGGATTGTCCACCGCCGGCTACCGCACCGGATTGTGCCAAAGAGCGACTATTTCAAGCGAATCGTCCAAGCCCACCGCCTGCATCATGTGGTGGAGAGCAAACGCGGCTCGGTTAGTTTCGGGTTCCTGTGGGCCCCGCCGGTAGAGGCTCTGAAAGCTGAGTTGCACGCTTCAAGCCACGGACGGCTGCGCATACCAAATCTGCATAAGTAACGACGGTCAGGGTTGGCGCTGGCGGGTCCAAAGCCCCCCCCGCAGCGCGGCGGCGGGCATGCCAAGGCTGCGCAGCGCCGCTTGGCCCAGCAATGTTAGCTTGCCAGCATTGCCAACTCGAACCCGCTGGTCCCACGCACGCGCTCCTCGAGCAAGCACTTGTTCGCCGATTGCGCCGTAAATGCCGTCGGCCGCCAACACCGCCAAGCGCGAACGGATTGGCAGGCGTGCTGCGCCGACCCGGGCCGATAAGCGATAAGGCCGGGATAACTCAACCAGCCGCGCGGCCATTCGGGCTAGGGCAGCGCGGTGGCGCGGGTCCGCTAGCTCGGCTTCCTCAAGATTTTCAGCATGGAGCCATTGGCGCGGCAGATAACACCGCCCGGCCATCGCATCGGGGACGATGTCGCGGGCAATGTTGGCTAGCTGAAAAGCCAAGCCCAAGTCGCAGGCGCGATCGAGGGTGTCGTCGTCCTGCGTAGAGACACCCATCACCACCGCCATCATACAGCCAACCGACCCCGCAGCATGATAGCAATAGCGCAGCAGATCGGCCTCGCCGTCCGGGCGCCAACCGGCCGCGTCCAGCGCAAACCCTGCCAGATGATCGGCGATGAACCGGCGCGGCATGGCCATCTCGCCAGCAACTTGCCGCAGCGCCGCGAATGGCAGCGGGACCACATCGCGCGAATCGAGCGCTGCGGCGGTTAACGCTTCGAGCCTGGCCTGCGTTGCCAGAGGATCGCCCCGACCACTGCGACATGGGGTTGCCGCACCGTGGCCCAATTCCTGCCCGTCGGTCAGATCGTCGGCCGCTCGGCACCAGGTATAGAGCAGCCAAGCCCGCTCGCGCGTGGCGGGGGCAAACAGCTTGCTTGCAGCGGCAAAGCTTTGCGAACCTTGGGAAATGGTCGCGCATGCTGCAGCAACCAATGTGGTCCGCTCGGTCATTGCCGCAACAGCGCCTTGATCGCAGCACCCACCGGCACTGGTGGCCAGCCCGAGAGAATCCGCGCCTGGTCTGCCAGCGTCAGCCGTCCGGCATAGAACCGGGCGATCCGCTCAGGCGGCAAACGATAGAAATGCGCAAAGACCCGGTGGCGTTGCTCTGGCGCGGCGGCATGGAACAGCATTCGATTGAGCACGCGGAAAAACCGCGTCTCGCGCCAATGCTGTAAAAATCGCGAGCGACTCCAGCGAGCGAGCGCAGCCGCATCCAGTTCGCCGGGCATATTGGACAATTCTTCAGCCATCTGTAGCGCCATGCCAAACGAATAGCCGGTGGTGGGGTGGAAAAATCCGCCTGTCATCCCCAGCCGGGCGATCGTAACATCCGCTGGCCAAAACACCGCCGGATCGCCCCCGATCAGGATCGGCAGCACTCCGGTTTCGCAGCGCAGTTCTGGGCCCAGTAGTCCACGTTCGGCCGCCAGCGCGCGGGTCCGTTCGGCAATAAGCGGTACATCGAGGTCTGGACCGTCGCTGTAATAAGTGTCTTCCACCAAGACCCGGTCGGCGGCCATCGGCAGGACATAGACGAACCGGTAGCCGTCGATTTGCGGCACCGTGGCATCCATCACTACCGCGCAGTCAGGTTCAGGCGCGGCCGCCGCGAATTCGATCCCGACAAATTTTTGCCAACCCAGATCCATCCCGGGCATCGC
>JANMBA010000282.1:0-6539 GCA_031360105.1 Novosphingobium sp. | reverse complement strand
CTTTCCGCCGCCGCGCTGCTGCTGGCAATCGCGGCCTTGCTGGCAATCCGGCATCGCGCTCCGCCCGCAGCAGCCAAAGAGCCGCCGCTCAAGCTGATGGGGGACGGTGCGCGTTATGTCTGGCGTGAACGGTTTCTGCTCGGCTGCGTGACGCTCGACCTGTTTGCAGTATTGCTGGGCGGCGCAACCGCAATGCTCCCGGCCTTTGCCTATGACGTGCTGCATGTGGGCGACGAAGGCCTGGGCCTGATGCGTGCCGCCCCGGCGCTCGGCGCATCGCTGGTGGCAGTTTACCTCGGGTTCAGGCCGATTGCCCGCAATGTCGGGGCGAAAATGCTGTGGGGGGTGGCCGGATACGGGCTCGCGACATTGGTGTTCGGGCTCTCGACCAACTTCGTGCTGTCGCTGGGCACGCTCGCCTTGCTGGGCGGGGCTGACGCAATTTCAGTATTCATCCGCAGTACGCTGGTCCAGCTAAATACCCCGGATGAAATGCGCGGCCGGGTCTCCTCGATATCTGGCCTGGCCATCTCGGCTTCGAACGAGCTGGGCGAAATGCAATCGGGGCTGGCCGCCGCCTTTCTGGGACCGGTCGCGGCGGTTGCACTGGGCGGCGCGGGGGCTATCATTATCACTGCACTTTGGACCGGGATATTCCCCGAATTGAGACGGGCGAAGACATTTGCCCCGCATTACCGACAAAAGGAAGATGGCGCATGAAAGCTGACAGTGTCCTCGCCACGATTGGCAACACCCCGCATATTCGGCTCGCCCGGATGTTCCCGGATCACGAGGTCTGGATCAAGTCCGAGCGATCAAATCCCGGTGGTTCGATCAAAGACCGGATCGGCCTCGCCATGATCGAAGCCGCCGAGGCAGATGGCAGCTTGAAGCCGGGCGGCACAATTGTTGAGCCGACCAGCGGCAACACCGGGATCGGCCTTGCCATGGTGGCGGCGGTCAAGGGCTACACGCTGATCTTGGTCATGCCCGAATCGATGTCGATCGAGCGGCGGCGGCTGATGCTGGCTTATGGTGCCTCGTTCGATCTGACCCCGCGCGAAAAGGGCATGAAGGGTGCGATTGAGCGCGCGCACGAACTGGTCGCCGCCATCCCCGGCGGGTGGATGCCGCAGCAGTTTGAAAACCCGGCCAATATCGCGGTGCATCACCGCACCACCGCGCAGGAAATCCTGACCGATTTTGCCGATACCCCGCTCGACGCGCTGATCACCGGGGTCGGCACTGGCGGGCACCTGACTGGCTGTGCCGAGGTGCTCAAGGCCAAGTGGCCCGCAATGCAGGCGTGGGCGGTGGAGCCAACGCTGTCGCCCGTCATCTCGGGCGGACAACCGGCGCCGCATCCGATCCAGGGCATTGGTGCGGGGTTCATCCCGGCCAATCTTCATACTCAGGTGATCGACGGCGCGATTCAGGTCGATCCTGCTGACGCCAAGGAAATGGCCCGCCGCTGCGCCCGCGAAGAAGGCATGTTGGTTGGGATCAGCTCAGGCGCGACACTCGCCGCGATTGCGCAGAAATTGCCCGACCTGGGTCCGACGGCGCGGGTGATGGGGTTCAATTACGATACTGGTGAGCGCTATCTCTCGGTCCCGGACTTCCTTCCCGAATGAGCACGCTCGAACGGATCGATTATTTCGATGCGCAAACCGCGTTAACCGGCTGGCTGGCGCGGCCCGCCGGAAAGCCGCGCGCCGCAGTGGTGGTATTCCCGACGATCATGAACACCACCGCCGCGGTTGAAGCCAAGGCGCAAAACTTGGCCGAACATGGCTATCTGGCGCTGGTGGCCGATTTCTATGGCGAGCCGGTGAATGATTTTGGACATTCGATCAAACTGGCGGCCGCGCTGCGCGGCGATGTTGACCGCTACCGAGCCAGGCTTCGGGCCGCGCTCGCCGCGTTGGTTGACCTTGAACCCGGGCTCCGCTGTGCGGCGATCGGATTTTGCATGGGCGGCCAAGCGGTGCTCGAACTGGCCCGCGAAAATGCGGCTTTGGCGCTCGCCGCCAGCTTTCACGGCCTGCTCGATACGGGCCGGCCAGCACCGGCGGGGGCCATGATCGAACCGCGCATCCTGATTTGCCACGGCGACGCCGATCCACTTGTGCCGCGCGCGCAAGTCATCACGTTCTGGGAGGAAATGGACGCGGCCAAGGCCGATTGGCATTTCCATAGCTATGCCGGAGTGGGCCACGGCTTCACCAACCCAGATCCGCCCGCAAACGGCGGTGCGAGCAGCTATGATGCCAGCGCCGACCGGCAGAGCTGGGCGGCGCTGCTCGGGTTACTGGATGAGGTGCTGCCTCAGAACTGAGGCGTCGTGGTCAGATCAAGCGGTTGCAAAGGCCTCCACCGGCAAAGCCATCAAGCTGTCGGCGCCAGCCTCGATCTTGCGGCGCAACGCACCGGCGTCGGGCATGAAGCGCTCACCGTAATAGCGCGCGGTGATCAGCTTGGCCGCGTAAAATGCCTGATCGCCAGCGCCCGCTGATTGCGCCTCCAGCGCCACCTCGCCCATCCGCAGCCACATTAGTCCGATCGCGACGATACCCATGATATGCATGTAATGGTGCGCGCCAGCCCCGGCATTGTTCGGATTGGCCATGCCATTTTGCATCAGCCACACGGTCGCCTGCTTCAGCTCGCCATTGGCTTGTTCAAGCCGCTTTGCCAGATCGGCCAACTCGGGCTTGCCCTTAGCCGCCGCGCACTCGCTATCGACCGTTGCGAACAACATTTGCACCGCTGCGCCGCTACCCTGCGCCAGTTTACGGCCTACCAGATCCATCGCCTGCACCCCGTTGGCACCTTCATAGATCTGGGTGATGCGGCAATCGCGGACGAACTGGCTCATCCCCCATTCCTCGATGTAGCCGTGGCCGCCAAACACCTGCTGCATATTAACGCAGGTCTCAAAGCCCTTGTCGGTGCCGTAGCCCTTGATCACCGGGGTCAGCAGACTGATCAGCAGATCGGCCGACTGACGCTCGGCTTCGGTCGCCGCCTTATGCGTCAGATCGACCTGCAAAGCCCCCCACAGGCACAGCGCCCGCATGCCTTCGGTAAACGCCTTGGCATCCATCAGCATCCGCCGAACATCGGGGTGGACGAACAGCGTATCGGCCTTTTCGCCGGGCTCAGCAGCTCCGGTCAATGCGCGGCCCTGGCGGCGCTCGTGCGCGTACTTCACCGCGTTCTGATACGCCACTTCGGCTTGCCCCAAGCCCTGGATACCCACGCCCAGCCGCGCCGCGTTCATCATGACGAACATGGCGGCCAGGCCCTTGTTCTCCTCGCCGACCATCCAGCCACTGGCACCATCGTAATTCATCACGCAGGTGGCGTTGCCGTGGATGCCCATCTTGTGTTCAAGGCTGCCGCACGAAACTGCATTCCGCGCGCCCAGTGAACCATCATCATTGACCAGCACTTTGGGCACGATGAACAGCGAGATGCCTTTGGAGCTTTCAGGTGCATCGGGGGTTTTGGCCAAGACCAGATGAATGATATTCTCGGTCAGATCGTGCTCGCCTGCCGAGATGAAAATCTTGGTGCCGGTGATCGCATAGGAACCATCCAGGCTGGGCACCGCGCGGGTGCGGATCAGACCCAGATCAGTGCCGCACTGCGGCTCGGTCAGGTTCATCGTGCCCAGCCATTCGTGGCTGATCATTTTGGGCAGGTATTTGGCTTTCTGTTCGGGCGAACCCTTGGCAATGATCGCCGAGGTCGCGCCATCGGTCAGCCCGGGATACATCCCGAAGCCTTGGTTGGCGGTCGCCAAGAACTCCTGCGCCATGCAGCCCAGCACGTGCGGCAGGCCTTGCCCACCGAACTCTTCGGGCGAAGCGAGCGTGCCCCAGCCTGCTTCGCGGTACTGATCAAACGCGGCCTTGAACCCGGTTGGTGTGGTGACCGAACCATCGGGCTGCCGGGTGCAGCCCTCGCGATCCCCCACCGGGTTAAGCGGAGCGAGCACTTCGGCCACAAACTTGCCAAATTCCTCGACCACGGTATCGATCATGTCTGGCGTGGCATTTTCAAAGCCCGCAAGATTGCCATAATTTTCCAGCTTGAGCACTTCGTTGATGACAAACCGGGTGTCGCGCGTCGGCGCTTGATAGATCGGCATGGATAGTCCTTGGAGTCGTCGATCAGGCCTTGGTGGCGGCTGGATCGATGTTTTCAACTATTGCGATAAAGTGCGAAAGCTCAGTGATTGCAGCATCGAGATCGGCGCGTTGCTGGCTCAGCCGTTCAGCCTTGGCCCGACAGCGCTCCAGTGTGACGCGGCGCTGTTCGACCCGGCCATCGCCCAGATCGTACAGGTCGATCATTTCCTTGATCTCGGTCAGGCTGAAACCGACATTTTTGGCGCGTAGAATCCACGCCAGCCGCGCCCGGTCGCGCTTTGAATATACTCGGGTCAGCCCGATCCGCGCCGGAGCGATCAACCCCTCGTCTTCATAAAACCGCAGTGCCCGGGCGGTGACATCGAACTCTGCGGTCAAGTCCGAGATGGCAAATTGCTCACGCTGCAACACATCGGGCATATCGAGATGTGCGCCGTCGTGGCTGGATGGGGAAGCGCCGGGATGGTCCATGGCGGCACGTTAGCTTACCTTTACGTAAGCGTCAATCAGGCAAGCGCTCCAACGCACCGTCATTCAAACGGCGGTAGAAACAGCTCGCCTTTCCGGTGTGACAGGCGGGGCCAGCTGGATGCACGATCAGAACCAAGGCGTCCTGATCGCAATCCACCAAGATTTCTATAACTTTCAATACATTGCCCGAAGTTTCGCCCTTCATCCACAGCCGTCCGCGTGAGCGGGAATAAAAATGCGCCAGCCCCGTTTCGAGCGTCTTGGCCAATGCCTCGCGGTTCATGAATGCCAGCATCAAGATGTCACGGCTGCTCGAATCGACTGCAACCGCGCTCAATAATCCGTTCGAATCGAACTTGGGCGCAAAGGTCAGGCCCTGCTCAATCTCATGCTGGCTGGTCTCGTTCATCCGATATCCTTGTTGCAAGATAACCACATGTGTCGATCAAAAAGTGACCCTGGTGCGCTTGGCACTTTCATTCCGCGCCGGTTTCGGTGATTTAGACGCTGCGGAATGGCCGAAGGCTTAGGTTCAGGGAACCCAACCGCATGAGGGATTAGGCGCGTCAGCTCGAAGGGGGAGCTGCCAAACCACGCAAGTGGCGCCTTAAGAGTTTCGTCACGAGGATGCCCGGGACTTCGGTTCCGGGCGTCTTTGTATTTACGCCAGATACAGCGTATTTACGCCAGATGGAGCGCTTCGTCGAGCACCCGGGCAAAGCAGCCCAGCACTACGACCTGCACCCCAGCGCGCTTCAGCACGCGAATGCAGGCATCGCTGGTCGCACCACTGGTCAGCACATCGTCGATCAGCAGAACCTTCGCCCCGTGGAGCCGTTTGGACTGGCGCCGGTTTAGCGTGATCGCCCCAGACAGAGCGCGAGCGCGGGCCGTCCGGCCGAGGCCCCCAAGCGTCGGCGTCCGCTTGATCCTGATCAGGCCATCGACCAGCAGCTCTGCCCCGGTGCTCGCCGCCAGCTCGCGCGCCAACAGCGCGGATTGATTGAACCCCCGGCTCCATAGCCGCCAGCGGTGCAGCGGCACTGGCACAATCAGCCAACCCGGCCCGATCTCACCCGGCAATTGCGCTGCGATCAGCCGCGCCAGCAACGGGGCCAGCGCGATCCGGTGGCCATGCTTGAGCGCGAGGATCAGCCGGCGGGACGTATCGTTGTACAACGTCCCGGCGGCAATCCCGTCATGTCGCGGCGATTGCGCCAGACAAGGCGCGCAGATCGACCCCGCGGCGATGTCGCTGGCCAGCGGGCGCTGACACGTGGCGCAGCATGGCTCGCCGGGCACCGCCAGCCCGGCCCAGCACGCCGCGCACAGCCCGGTCTGGGCCGCCAGACCCGCGCCGCATAGCGGGCAACGCGGCGGGAAGACCAGATCGACGATGGGTTCGAGGAGCGGATGGACTTGCATTTGCCGCCTCGTATCGCTTGCGCCGGGCTGTGGCGCAAGGCACAGCCAGTGCCATGGAGCAGCCTGCCCCCCCGGTCATTTTTGCCCCAGCGCGCCGCCTCGCTGTGCGGCGGCGGATGCTGCAAGCCCAGCGGGGCGCCAACGCGGCGCATTATCTGCGCGATGACATGGTTGACGACGTGATCGAGCGCATTGCCTTCCTGCGCCACACCCCGCGCCGGGTGCTGTCGATTGGCGATCTGGGCGCGATAGCTGCCGCGCTGGCTTCGCCCAAATGCGCTGTCTCGTCACTTGATCCCGCGCAGTTCGATCAGGAAGCACCCTTCCCGCTGACCGGCTTCGATTTGGTGGTCAGCCTTGGCACGCTCGATACCGCGAACGATCTGCCCGGCGCTTTGATTCACTTGCGTAATGCGTTGAACCCCGGCGGGCTGGTGCTGGCAAGCTTTGTCGGTGCGGGCAGCTTACCCCATCTGCGGGCCGCGA